>NZ_JBEZIR010000036.1:0-71819 GCF_040651175.1 Kitasatospora sp. NPDC048540 | reverse complement strand
GTTGACTTTTGGCACGCTGTTGAGTTCTCAAGGAACGGACACTTCCTTCGGACCGCCTTCCAGCGGGCCCTCCGGGCGCTTCGTTCTTTCGTGTTTCAAGCTTATCAGATGTTTTCCGCTCCGTTTTTCCGGAGTTTCGTTCATCGAATTTCGCTATTGCCTTTCGGCGCTCCCGAACTCTACCAGAGTTATTCGGCCCGCTTTTCCGTTCCGATGGCTATCGAAAAGGTGCGCGACGTGTCGCTCGAGTGAGAGTTTGGGGGATCGTCACCTTCGGCCTCGGCCGTTCAGGCGACTCGGACTACGTTACGCCCAGGTGTCGGTCGAGTCAAACATGAGGGGCCGGATCTGGCTGGATCCGGCCCCTCATGGCTGACGTCGACGGTCAACCCGCCCGTCTCCGCGGCCACCTGACGGTGGCTCGGCAACGGGGAATGCCGTTGCCCGGTGTCAGTGCGCGGCCAGCTCCACCGCGGCCAGGTTGCGCTTGCCCCGGCGCAGCACCAGCCAGCGGCCGTGCAGCAGGTCGGATGCGGCGGCGGTGGCCTCCTCATCGGTGACCTTGGCGTTGTTGAGGTAGGCGCCGCCTTCCTTGATGGTGCGGCGAGCGGCCGAGCGGCTCGGTGCCAGGCCGGTCTCCACCAGGAGGTCGACGATCTGGCCGAGCTCGGTGACCGTCGCCTTGGGGACCTCGGCCAGCGCTGCCGCGAGGGTGGCCGGCTCCAGGTCGGCGAGTTCACCCTGGCCGAAAAGCGCCTTCGACGCGGCGACGGCGCGCTCGTACTGCTCCTCGCCGTGGACCAGCGAGGTGAGCTCCTCGGCCAGGGCGCGCTGGGCGAGGCGGGCGGCGGGCCGCTCGGCGGTCTCGCGCTCCAGCTCCTCGATCTCCTCCCGGGTACGGAAGGAGAAGATGCGCAGGAAGTTGGAGACGTCCCGGTCGTCCGCGTTCAGCCAGAACTGGTAGAAGGCGTAGGGGGTGGTCAGCTCGGGGTCGAGCCAGACGGTGCCGGACTCGGTCTTGCCGAACTTGGTGCCGTCGGCCTTGACGATCAGCGGCGTGGCCAGCGCGTGCACCGACTTGGCGTCGGCCTTGCGGATCAGGTCGGTGCCGGCGGTGAGGTTGCCCCACTGGTCGCTGCCGCCGGTCTGCAGGGTGCAGTTGTACCGGCGGTTCAGCTCCAGGAAGTCCATGCCCTGGAGGATCTGGTAGCTGAACTCGGTGTAGCTGATGCCCGCGTCGGAGTTGAGCCGTCGGGCCACGGCCTCCTTGGCGATCATGTTGTTGACCCGGAAGTACTTGCCGATGTCGCGCAGCAGGCTGATGGCCGACATCCCGGACGTCCAGTCCAGGTTGTTGACCATGCGCGCCGCGTACTCGCCGTCGAAGTCGAGGAAGCGGGAGATCTGGCCGCGCAGGCGGTCGACCCATGCCGCCACGGTCTCGGGGTCGTTGAGGACGCGCTCCGCGGTCGGCTTGGGGTCGCCGATCAGGCCGGTGGCTCCGCCGACCAGGCCGAGCGGGAGGTTTCCGGCCTGCTGGAGGCGGCGCATGGTGAGGATCTGCACCAGGTTGCCGAGGTGCAGGCTAGGGGCCGTCGGGTCGAAGCCGCAATAGAAGGTGACCGGGCCGTCCGCGAACGCCTTGCGCAGTGCGTCCTCGTCGGTGGACAGGGCGATCAGCCCACGCCACCGCAGCTCGTCGACGATGTCCGTCACGGTCACGCTTCTCCTTCGGTCGGGCGTCCGGTGCGCCGCCGGCCCGTTCGGTCGGGCCGTACGCCGGACGGATCCAGCGTCTTAGAGAGTACGCGGTCGGCGCCGGCGGGTTTCGGCCGGTCGGCGCGGGGGCGCGGAAATTCCGTTGTTCCGCGGGTGGCTCACGGTCACAGTGGTCCCACCGCCGGGTGGCGGCGGTGAGGGGCGGCCGTGCCGTCGGCACGTGCTGCAGGGAGGTGGCCTGAAGATGCGCAACACGCTGGTACTGAACGCGAGCTACGAGCCGCTGACCACGGTCTCGCTCAAGCGCGCCGTGGTCCTCGTACTGCAGGACAAGGCCGTGGTCGAGCAGGCCCATCCGCTGCGCGTGGTGCGCGGTACCGGCGTGTCCGTCCCGGTGCCCCGGGTGATCAGACTGCAACGGTACGTCCGGGTGCCGTTCCGACAACGGGCCCCGTGGTCGCGCCGCGGCGTGCTGGTCAGGGACCAGCACGTCTGCGCGTACTGCGGACGCCGGGCGAGCACCGTGGACCACCTGGTCCCGCGGTCCCGCGGCGGCGCGGACAGCTGGCTGAACACCGTCGCGGCCTGTGCCGAGGACAACCAGCGCAAGGCCGACCGGACACCGGAGCAGGCGGGGATGCGGCTGCTGCGGCGGCCGTTCGAGCCGACCCCGGAGGCCACCCTGATGCTCGCGCTGGGGCT
This sequence comes from Kitasatospora sp. NPDC048540, assembly GCF_040651175.1. Classification (NCBI taxonomy): domain Bacteria; kingdom Bacillati; phylum Actinomycetota; class Actinomycetes; order Kitasatosporales; family Streptomycetaceae; genus Kitasatospora; species Kitasatospora sp. NPDC048540. The sequence goes on along the minus strand of NZ_JBEZIR010000036.1, from coordinate 69,398 downwards.
GCGCGAGGGCGACCTCGGCGACCTGGCCGCCTGGCTGCCGGCCACCGCCTAGGGAGGGCCCGCCCGGCGGTCCGTGGGACCGGTGGGCGGCACACGGAGCCGGTGGGCCGACCCGGTCGGGGGACAGGTCGGCCCACCCCTACGTCCCACCGCCGTCCGTGGCGGGCGTCAGCCCTTGCTGCGGAAGGCGGTGGCGACGCCGAAGTTGAACGCGTGCTCCGGCATCGCGACGACCTTCTCGCCGCCGGCGAGCAGGCGGCCCGAGGTGAGCAGCGAGCCGGTACCGGGCGGGAAGGCGCCGCCCTGGGTCTCCTGTCCGCCGGTCAGTGCGAAGCGGCTGATGTGGGCGGGCTGGTCGAGCCGCTCGTCCACGGCGAGCAGCAGGCCCGAGCCGTCCAGGCCGACCGGCCGGGACTTGCGCTTCTCGGCGACCGGGGTGCGCCACACGGACTTGCCGGTGGTGAGGTCGTACGCGGCGACGGCCGGGGCGCCGGCGGGGTCGGCCGGGGTGACGGTCGCGATCATGGTGTGCTCGTGGAAGTAGACGCCGGGGACGGCGTCGAAGGTGCCCCGGGCCACCTCCAGTCGGCCGCTCTCGGCCGCGACCGGGATCTCGGCGGCGGGGTCGCCGCTCGGCCCCCAGGCGAAGACCCGGTCGTCGGCCGGCTTCTCCCCGGTGGTGAGCACCACGGCGGGTTCGGCGGAGAGCACGGTGACGGTCTTCGGCTGGTTGTTCAGGCCGCGCCACCAGGTGACCTTGCCGTCGGCGGCGTTCAGGGCCACGGCCTGGTCGACCGGGGTCGAGTCGGCGCAGCTGCTGTGCAGCACGACCGTGGTACCGCCGGCGCCGCCGGAGAGGGTGCAGAACTTGCCCTGGCCCGCGTACTGCCAGACGTCCTTGCCGTCCTCGGCCGCCCAGGCGGCGGCCCGGTCGTCGCCGACCGCGATGACCTTGTCGTCGGTGACGGCGACGTGCGCGGCGTAGGCGTCCTTGGTGTCGGAGACGGCCTTGGTCCAGACGGCCTTGCCGGTCTTGGTGTCGACGGCGGCCAGTGTGGTGCAGGGCAGCTTCGGGTCCGCGGCGGCGCGGAACAGCACGGCGCCCAGGCCCTTGGCGTTGACGCTGGGGCTGAGTCCGCAGGGCACGGCGCCGTCGGCGGGTGCCTGGAGGGTCCAGGTCGCCTTGCCGTCGGCGAGGCCGTAGGCGTGCACGCCGGATCCGTCGGCGCGGACCACCGCGTCGGCCAGCAGCCAGCTGCCGGCCAGGGTGTCGTCGCTGCCGTCGGGCGCGGCGGTGGCCGGCTGGGCGGCCCAGGCCTTGTCGTGGGCGACCGCGATGTTCTGGCTGACGGGGGCGTCGGCGGCGGGCTTGGCCGGATCGTCCTCGCCGGTGACCAGGACGCCCGCGGTGACCAGGACGGCGAGCGCGGCGACGCCCGCGCCGACCCGGATCGCGAGGGCCCGGCGGCTGGGCGCCTGCTCGCCGGAGCCGTTGGCGGCGCCGGCGGCGCTCGCGGCGGCCGCCTTGGCGCGGTCCAGCAGCGACGGCTTGGCGGCCGCGGCGGCTCCGGGGCCGGAGTCCGGCCCGCGGTCGTCCGCCGTGCCCGGGCCACCGCTGCCGGGCGCACCGTCAGCCGTGCCCGCGCCGACGCCGGTGCCGACGCCCGCGCCGGCACCGTCCGGCCCGGCCGCTACGGCGGGGTCGGGCGGCGAGGCCGGGGGGAAGGGCGGGTACGCGGTGGACGTCCCGTCTGCGGCGTAGCCGCCCGGGTCGGGGTGGCCGCTGTCGTACCCGGTGGTGGCCGGCGCGGCCGGGGCGCTGTCGTAGGGGAGGTAGCCGCCGTAGCCGTCGCCGGTGTCCGCGGGGGCGTACAGCTGCTGGTCCTGGCCGGCCCCGGCCGGGTGACCGGGGGCAGCGGGGTAGCCGTACTGCTCGGCCTGGTACGGCTGGTAGTAGCCGGCCGTCGGGTCGGGTTGGGGGGCGGCGTTCTCCCACTGGTCGCCGGGCTGCCAGGCCGGGGTTCCGGCCTGGGTGCCGTACGGCTGCTGCTGGTAGCCGGTGTCCGGCGCCCACCCGGTGGCGGCCTCGGTCTGCTGGGGATACCAGGGCTGCTGCTGGTCGTAGCCGACCGGCTGCTGCTGCCCGTTGGTGTCGTGCGGGTATCCCTGGCCCGAGGCTGGGGGATGGTCCTGAGCCATGCGTTCCGTCCGTCCCGACTGCGTGCTGCCGTGTGCCAGCATCTCATGGTGGACGGGACGGGCCCGCCGCCGCGGGCTCGGGTGGGCGCTGACCGGGGGTCAGTCGGCGGTCCGCAGGGCCTGGTCGATGAGCCCGGCGAGGGTGAGGTCGAGGGCGGTCAGGCCGCCCTCGCTGTGGGTGGAGAGCACGAACCGCAGGGTCCGCCAGCGGATGTCGATGTCGGGGTGGTGGTCCAGCCGTTCGGCGTCCTCGGCGACCGCGTCGACCACCCGGATCGCGGTCGGGAAGCTCGCGGTCTCCGCGGTGCGGACGATCGAGTCGCCCTCGCGCCGCCAGTCGGGCAGGCCGGCCAGGCCTGCGGCGATCTCGTCCTCCGTAAGCCTGACCCTGCTCATGCGTCGGTACCTCTCGTTGGTCCCGGCCGGTCGGCCGGGGGGCGGCGGCGGGGCCCGTCGTCCGGGCCTCCGGGTCAGCCGGTGGTCCGTCGCGGCCGGGTGAGCAGCTCGCCACCGCAGTTGGGACAGGTGGCGGCCATCGCCCCGGTGCAGTCCGGGCAGAAGGTGCACTCGTAGGAGCATATGAAGGCGGGGCCGTCCGCCTTGAGCGACACCTCGCAGCGTTCGCAGATCTCGCGCATTTCCAGGGCCATCGGGGTCCTCCCGGGTGGGGTGGCGGGTGACGGTGGATCAGGGCGGTCCACCGGTACGAGGGTGGGGCAGCCTGATCGAGTGCGCCTGGGGTGTGGGCTGAGCAGGGCGTTCCGCCGAGGACGGCACCGTTCGGGTGCGTCAGCCGAAGAGCATCCGGCCGACCGCGACCAGGCCGACCACCACGATCAGGCCGCGCAGCGCCGCGGGGGGCAGCCGGCGGCCGACCTTGGCGCCGAGCTGGCCGCCCGCGGCGGACCCGACGGCGATCAGCAGGACGGCGGTCCAGTCGATGGTGGAGGTGAAGAGGAAGAAGACCGCGGCGACCGCGTTGACGATCATGGCGAGGACGTTCTTGGTGGCGTTGATCCGCTGCATCGAGTCCTGCAGCAGCATGCCCATCAGCGCGAGCAGCAGGACGCCCTGGGCGGCGCCGAAGTAGCCGCCGTAGACGCCCGCCAGCAGGACGCCGGTGAACAGCACCGGGCCGACCTCCTCGGCGGGCGCGCCGTCGCCGTTCGCCCGGCGAGCGGCCATCGCACGGGCCACCCGGGGCTGGAGGACCACCAGGACCAGGGCGAGCAGGATCAGGACGGGGACGATCGCGTCGAAGGCCTCGGCCGGCAGCCGGATCAGCAGGACGGCGCCGGCCAGGCCGCCGATCAGCGAGGCGACCGAGAGCCGGGCGAGCCGGCGGCGCTGGCCGGTGAGCTCGCGGCGGTAGCCGATGGCGCCGCTGAGCGAGCCGGGGACCAGGCCGAGGGTGTTGGAGACGTTGGCGGTCACCGGGGGCAGGCCGACCGCCAGCAGGACCGGGAAGGTGATCAAGGTGCCCGAGCCGACGATGGTGTTGATGGTGCCGGCGCCCACACCGGCGAGCAGCACGGCCACACCCTCCCAGAGTGTCATCTGCCATCCCCTCGCTCGGTCCTGTCGGGACGATCATGCCGGAGGGAGCGGCGGACGGGCCAGCGGCCATCCAGGATGCGGACCCCGGACGGCCGGACCCCGGACCCCTGACCTCGCACGGCCGGACCTCGCACGGCCGGACGGCCGGTGCCCGGACGGCCCGAGGGCCCGTACCGGCGGTGCGGTGCGGGCCCTCGGGGCGGTTCCGGTACGGCTACCGGCGGGGTGTCCCGGTCACTCGGGGTCGATCTTCGGGTACTCGCGGGTCGGCTCGACCCGCGGGCGGGCCGCCGACTTGGTGTCGGTGTCCACCGGGCGCGGCCCCGCCGTCGGGTCGACCGGGATGCGGCCGCTCGGCGCCGCGGCGGGCGCCGCGCCGTTCCCGCCGCCGGTCAGACCGGTGAAGGCACCGCCGAGGCCCTTGAGCGCGTCGCCGACCTCGCTCGGGATGATCCAGAGCTTGTTGGAGTCGCCCTTGGCCAGCTCGGGCAGGGTCTGCAGGTACTGGTACGCGAGCAGCTTCTGGTCCGCGTCGCCGTCGTGGATGGCCTCGAAGACCGTCCGGATCGCGGCGGCCTCACCGTCGGCGCGCAGCACCGCGGCCTGCGCCTCACCCTCGGCCTGGAGGACCGCGGCCTGCTTCTCGCCCTCGGCGCGCAGGATGGCGGCCTGCCGGGAACCCTCGGCGGTGAGGATCGCGGCGCGCTTGTCCCGGTCGGCGCGCATCTGCTTCTCCATCGAGTCCTGGATGGAGGTCGGCGGCTCGATCGCCTTCAGCTCGACCCGGTTGACCCGGATGCCCCAGCGGCCGGTGGCCTCGTCCAGGACGCCGCGCAGGCCGGCGTTGATGACCTCGCGGGAGGTCAGGGTGGACTCGAGGTCCATCGAGCCGATGATGTTGCGCAGCGTGGTGACGGTGAGCTGCTCGATCGCCTGGATGTAGCTGGCGACCTCGTAGGTGGCGGCCCGGGCGTCGGTCACCTGGTAGTAGATGACGGTGTCGATGTTGACGACCAGGTTGTCCGAGGTGATCACCGGCTGCGGCGGGAACGGGACCACCTGCTCGCGCAGGTCGATCCGGTTGCGGATGGTGTCGATGAAGGGCACCACGATGTTCAGCCCCGCGCCGAGCGTGCGGGTGTAGCGGCCGAAGCGCTCCACGATCGCCGCGCTGGCCTGCGGGATGACCTGGATCGTCTTGATCAGTGCGATGAAGGCCACCACGACCAGGACGACCAGCACGATAAGGACGGGTTCCACGACTCTCCCCTAGACGACCAGGGCGGTTGCGCCCTGGATTTCGACGACGTCGACCTGCTGCCCCGGCTCGTAGACGCTGCCGGGGTTGAGCGCGCGGGCCGACCAGATCTCCCCGTTGAGCTTGATCCGGCCGCCCTCCCCGTCGACCCTCTCCTGTACCACCGCCGAGGCGCCCGGGAGCGCATCGACGCCCGTGCGGATCTGCGGCCCCTTCTGCAGCAGCCGGTACGCGACCGGTCTGACCAGTACCAGCAGGGCGACGGAGACCCCCACGAACACCAGGAACTGGAGGACCACCCCCGCCCCGAGCGCGGCCGCCAGGGCCGCCGCGCCGGCGCCGAGCGCGAACATGGCGAACTCCGGCATGGCCGTGAGCACCAGAGGTATGCCCAGGCCGACGGCGGCGAGGAGCCACCAGATCCAGCTGTCCACAGGTCCATCCTAGGGAGGGAACGGTCTTGCGGCGGAAAGTTCCCGCAGGTGGACGGGCGGAAACCGGCCGCACGTACGACCGGCCCGCTTCAGCCGAAGTTCAGTTGTTCAGTACCGCGTGCCGGGCCGCGCGTCGCGGGGCTCAGCCGAGCGGCAGGCCCTGCGCGGACCAGCGGTCGCCGTGCCGCTCCAGGGTCAGCGGGAGGCCGAAGCAGAGCGAGAGGTTGCGGGCCGTCAGCGTGGTGTCGAGCGGGCCGGCCACCAGCACCTTGCCCTGACGGATCATCAGGACGTGGGTGAAGCCCGGCGCGATCTCCTCCACGTGGTGGGTGACCATCGCCATTGCCGGGGCGTGCGCGTCCTGGGCCAGCGCGCCGAGCCGGCGGACCAGGTCCTCGCGGCCGCCGAGGTCGAGGCCGGCGGCCGGCTCGTCCAGCAGCAGCAGCTCGGGGTCGGTCATCAGGGCGCGGGCGATCAGGGTGCGCTTGCGCTCGCCCTCGGAGAGGGTGCCGAACTTGCGGGTGGTGTACTCGGACATCCCGAGGCGGTCCAGCAGGGCCAGCGCACGCTGCTCGTCGGTGGTGTCGTACTGCTCGCGCCAGCTGACCGTCATGCCGTACGCGGCGGTGAGCACGCACTGCAGCACGGTCTGCTCGGCGGGCAGCTTCTCGAACATCGCCGCGCTGGCGAGGCCGATCCGCTGGCGCAGCTCGAAGACGTCCACCTCGCCGAGCTTCTCGCCGAGCACCGCGGCGGCGCCCGAGGTCGGGAACAGGTAGGTCGCGGCGACCTGGAGCAGAGTGGTCTTGCCGGCGCCGTTCGGGCCCAGGATGACCCAGCGCTCGCCCTCGGCGACCGACCAGGAGACCTGGTCGATGAGCGCGCGGCCCTCCCGGACCACGGATACGTCCACCAGCTCCAGCACGTCGCTCATGCCTACGCCTTCCCCAATGCAGATTCGGCCGTCCTGGGGCCTGCGCGAAGGCCCAGGGGTGCGGTCCAGTCGTGTCGACAGTCCGTGCGGGCGGGCAGCCTACTCCGCCGACCGGTGGGCGGGGAGCGGGTGCGGCGCACGCACAGGGCAAACCTACGCCACCCGGATGTCGGCGTTGTCCGTAGGCTGGCTGGATGCTCGCTACTCCTTCCGAGAATCCGTACGAAGAGCCGCGATCGGGCCGGCTGACCGCCTGGGGCAACGCCCTGCTGAGCGGCGCCGCCTCGCCCGACGACGCGGCGGCGGCCGTGCTGGGCACCGACGAGAACCACCGGGTGACCGGGCTGCCGGGCGACGCCGAAGGGGAGCTGCACGGGCTCACCTGGGCGCTCGGGCGGCTGCGGGTGCTGGGGGTGAAGGGGCTGCGGCTGGCACTGCCGACGGCCGGGCACCCGCTGGGGCTGACCGGGCCGGCCGCCTTCAACGCGCTGGCGCTCGGCGCCGGCGAGGCGGTGCTGGCGGTCGGGGTGCCGGTCGGGCTGGTCCCCGAGGTCGAGGTGTTCGGGCCGGCCGGGGACCGCTCGGCCACCGTGCTGTGGCGCTGCACCGAGGTGAACGACGGGCCGCCCGCCGACGTGCCGTCGCTGCACGAGGCCGAGCGCGAACTCGCCGACGGGCTGCGCGAGGCGACCGCGCTGCTGGCCCGCCTCGACGTGGCCGGGGCCGGGCCCGAGACACTGCGGGCACTGGAGGCGTACCGGCGGCGCGGGCACGCCGAGCTGCTGGCGCCCGGCTACCCGCCGCGGGCGGTACGGATCCTGGAGTCGGCCCGCCAGGTGTCGGCGCTGCTGTCGATCGCCTCGGGCAGCCACGGCGCGGCCGTCAGCGCCTCCGAGATGGCCGCCCGCCGCGCCACCCTGGCCCCGCTGGAGCGCACCGCCCGCCGTGCCCAGGTCGCCGCCTACAACGCGATGACCGACGAACGCTGACCCCAGGCCCCATCAGGGGCGCCCCGGAGGGTCAACACCCGTCAGGGCTCGCCGGCCGCGCCGTTGCGGACCGCCCAGAGGGCGGCCTGGGTGCGGTCGGCGACGTCGAGCTTCATCAGGATGTTGGAGACGTGCGTCTTGACCGTCTTCTCCGAGAGGTGCAGCGCGCGGGCGATCTCGCGGTTGGAGCGGCCGGCCGCGATGTGGCCAAGCACCTCGCGCTCACGGTCCGTCAGGGTGCCGCCGCGGCCCTGCGGGACGTGCGGCCCGCTGTCCGCAAGCAGGGCCGCGGCCAGCTCCGGCTGGAGCAGCACGTGCCCGGCGTGCACCGAGCGGATCGCTCCGGCCAGCGCCTCCGGATCGACGTCCTTGTAGACGTACCCGGCGGCGCCGGCCCGCAGGGCGGGGACCATGGTGCGGTGCTCGGTGAAGCTGGTGACGATCAGGATCCGGGCCCGGCTGCCGTCCTCCTTGAGCAGCCGCAGCGCCTCGATGCCGTCCACGCCGGGCATCTTGAGGTCCATCAGCACGACGTCGGGGGCGAGCTCCTGGGTCCGGGCGACGGCCTCGGCGCCGTCGGCGGCCTCCCCGACCACCTCGATGTCGTCCTGGACCTCCAGGAAGGTGCGCAGGCCGCGCCGGACCACCTGGTGGTCGTCGACCACCAGGACGCGGATCGGTGCGTCGGTGTCAGGCACCGGGGACCTCCATCTCGACGACCGTCCCCTTGCCCGGGGCGGATTCCAGGGTGAGCCGGCCGCCGACGGAGGCGGCCCGGTCGCGCATCGACACCAGGCCCAGGTGGCGTCCGCCGCGGCGGACCGACTCCGGGTCGAAGCCCCGGCCGTCGTCGGTGATCCGCAGTACCGCGCCGCGGTCGGCGGTGCCGGTGAGCGAGACGGTGACGGCCCGCGCCCCGGCGTGCCGCAACGCGTTGTGGAGGGCCTCCTGGGCCACCCGCAGCAGGGCGGCCTCGCGGGCCGGCGGCAGGGCCCGGACCTCGGCCGGGCGGAAGCTGACCTCGGCGCTGTGCGCCCGGTCGAGCACCTGGACCTGCGAGGCGAGGGTGGCCACCAGGCCGTCCTCCTCCAGTGCGGCCGGGCGCAACTCGACGACCACGGCGCGCAGTTCGTCCGCCGCCTCGGCGGCCAGCCGGGCCACCTCGGCCAGTTCGGCCCGGGCGCGGGCCGGGTCGCGGTCGACCAGGGTGGCGGCGGCCTTGGCGGTCAGACGCAGCGAGAACAGCTTCTGCGAGACGGCGTCGTGCAGGTCGTGGGCGATCCGGGCGCGTTCGCCGGCCAGGGTGAGTTCGCGGCTGCGCTCGTACAGGCGGGCGTTGCCGAGGGCGAGGGCGGCATGGGCGGTGAGGATCCGCAGCAGTTCCTCGTCGTGGGCGGTGAAGCCGGCCGTGGAGCCCTGCTTGTTGGCGAGGAAGAGGGCGCCGAGCACCTCGGTGCCGTCCAGGATCGGCATGCCGAGGAAGTCGGTCATCTCCGGGTGGGCGGGCGGCCAGCCGCCGAAGTCGGGGGCCCGGCGGACGTCCTTGAGCCGGGTGGGGGTGAGCCGGTGCAGCATGCCGGCCAGGACGCCGTGCTGGCGGGGCAGCGGGCCGATGGCCTTCCACTGCTCGTCGCTGACGCCGTCGACCACGAACTGGGCGAAGCCGCCGTGGTCGTCGGGCACGCCGAGGGCGGCGTACTCGGCGTTCAGCAGGGTGCGGGCGGACGCGGTGATCCGGCGCAGCACCTCGCGGACCTCCAGGTGGCGGCTCATGCCCAGGACGGCGGAGCTGATCGCTTCGATGCCGCCGAGGCAGGGGTCGCAGCCGGGCCCGGGGTGGGCGTTCTCCAACGACATGCCCTCACGCTACCGCCGGGCACCGCCGCGCCGCGTCAGCCGTCGGCCCTCCTCCCCGGGGACTAGGACCGGTGGGGAGGAGGGCCGACAGCGACTGTGCGGGGGGTGCGGGGCGGGATCAGCCCTTCTGCATGACGTCGGGCTCGTGGCGCTTCTGGAAGCGCTGGATGGCGAAGGCCAGGCCGGTGGACAGGACGATCAGGGCGATCCAGTTGAGGATCATGTGGCCGGCCGAGTAGTCCCACAGCGGGTCGATCGGCGGCTGCTCGGGCGGGCGGACCGCGACCACCGGCGAGATGTGCGCCAGGTCGAGGGTGTTGCCGCTGGCCGCGACGCCCCAGCGGGCGGGCATCAGCCAGGCGAGCTGCTCCAGGCCCGGCTTGTCGAAGAGCTGGAAGATCGCACCGGTCATCACCATCTGGACGATGGCGAACATGACCAGCAGCGGCATGGTCTTCTCGGCCGTCTTGACCAGCGAGGAGATCGCCAGGCCGAACATCATCGAGGTGAAGCTCAGCAGGATGACGCCGATCGACATCTCCAGCGCCGGGGAGTGCGTGAAGATCAGGCCCTCGGCGGGCAGCGTGCGCACCTTGAAGGCGATGGCCGAGATCAGCCCGCCCTGGACGAAGCTGATCGCGCCCAGCACGATGATCTTCGACATCAGGTACGCCGACCGGGACAGGCCGGTGGCCCGTTCCCGTTCGTAGATCGCCCGTTCCTTGATCAGCTCACGGACCGAGTTGGCCGACCCGGACAGGCAGGCGCCGAACGCGACCACCAGCAGGATCATCCGGGCCACGTCGTTGCGGCCGCTGCCGGCGCAGGCGGCCAGGCCGCACTTGTCCGGGATGACGGTCGACACCCCGCCCAGTACCAGCGGCAGCAGCAGCGACAGCGCGATGAACCCCTTGTCGGAGGCGATCACCGCCAGGTAGCGGCGGATCAGCGTCCACAGCTGGGAGCCCCAGCTCTGCGGCTTGGGCGGGCGCACCTGGGTGTGCACGTTGGGCGCGCTCTGGGCGGCCACCGCGTCCACGTTGGCCGAGTACTCCTGGTAGTGCACGGATCCGCGGTAGCGGCCGGCCCAGTCGTGGTCGGGGTAGTTCTCGAAGGCCTGGAAGACGTCGGCCCAGGTCTCGTAGCCGAAGAAGTGCAGGGCCTCGGCCGGCGGGCCGAAGTACGCCACCGAGCCGCCCGGCGCCATCACCAGCAGCCGGTCGCACAGGGCGAGTTCGGCCACCGAGTGGGTGACCACCAGGACCGTGCGGCCGTCGTCGGCGAGGCCGCGCAGGGTCTGCATGACCTCGCGGTCCATGCCCGGGTCGAGGCCCGAGGTGGGCTCGTCCAGGAAGATCAGCGAGGGCTTGGTGAGCAGCTCCAGGGCGACCGAGACGCGCTTCTGCTGGCCGCCGGACAGGGCGGTGATCCGGTTGTCGGCGCGCTTGTCCAGGCGCAGCTCGTACAGCACCTCGTCGATCCGGCGCTCGCGCTCGGCGGGCTCGGTGTCGCCGGGGAAGCGCAGCCGGGCGGCGTACTTGAGGCCGCTGCGGACGGTGAGCTCCTTGTGCAGGATCTCGGACTGCGGCACCAGGCCGATCCGGGAGCGGAGCTCGGCGAACTGCTTGTACAGGTTGCGGCCGTCGTAGCGGACCTCGCCGCGGTCGGCCGGGCGGTAGCCGGTGAGGGCGCGCAGCAGGGTGGACTTGCCGGAGCCGGACGGGCCGATCACCGCGACCAGGGACTTCTCCGGGACGGAGAAGCTGACGTCGTTGAGCAGGACCTTCTTGCCGCCCTTGTGGTCGACCTCGACGGTCAGGTGGTGGGCGGAGAAGGTGACGGCGCCGGTGTCGACGAACTCCTGCAGCTGGTCGCCGACCAGCACGAAGCTGGAGTGGCCGACGGTGAGCCGGTCCTGCGGGCCCATCAGCTGACGCTGGACCGGCTGGCCGTTGAGGAAGATCCCGTTGTGGCTGCCGAGGTCGACGATCTCCCAGCGGCCGTCGGCGAGCTGGCGCAGCTCGGCGTGGTGGCGGGAGACCTGGAGGTCGGAGACGACGATGTCGTTGTCGAGCGCGCGGCCGATCCGGATGGTGCGCATGCCGGCGGTGAGGCTGCGGACCATGGTCGGGTTGCCGAGGCCGGGGGCCGGGGCCGCCTGGCCGGGGTGCGCCTGCTGCGGTACCGGCGCGTGCTGCGGGCCGGTCCGGAACTCGCCGGGCTCGCCCGGGAAGGACTGCTGCTGCGGGAAGCCGGGCTGCGGGGTGGGTGCGTCCCAGCGCTGCTGCACGGGCGGCTGCTGGGCCGGTGCCTGCTGGGCGGCCGGCTGCTGGACCGGCGGCTGCGGCTGGGCGGTCCACGGCTGCGGGGCGCCCGGGGTGGCCCGGCGGGTGGTCGCCTCGTGGATGGAGCCGGCGGCCTCCGCCGGGGCCGCGGGTGCGGCGGCGGGGGCGCTGAAGCTCAGCCGCGGGCCGTTCTCCGGGTTGCCCAGGTTGACCACGCTGCCCGGGAACAGCTGGACGTGCAGCGTCCGGGTGCCGCCGGCGAAGGTGCCGTTGGTGGAGCCGTGGTCGTCCAGCTGCCAGGCGGCCCCGGTGAAGGAGATGGTGGCGTGCCGCCAGGAGACCCTGGCGTCGTCGAACGTGAGGTCCGAGTTCGGATCCCGCCCGATGGTGTAGCTGCGGCCGGGTTCCAGTACCCGCCGCTGCCCGTTGAGTTCCAGTACGAGTTGCGGCACTGTCGGCCTGCCCCGCTCTCTCGGTCCCCCGGTTCGCCCCCGGTCGCGGGGGTCATGTGATGTGACGGGGGGAATCATTCCAGCCGTTGTGCCGTACCTGAAAGTCACCTAGGAGACTGTGACCGGGTGGCAACACAGCTCGTGGGGGCCGGTGACACGGGCGGTGCAGGCGAACGGTCCGGCCGTCCCAGGGTGCGGACCGGTGCGGTGGGCCCGGCCTCCGGCCCGGTAGCGTGGGAGGCACCATGGACGCAACTGATCCGGCCGCTGAGCCTCTCCCCGCCGCACAGTCCCGGACCGCCGACGAGCGCACGCTGCTGGTCAAGGTGTTCGGCAAGGACCGCCCCGGTATCACGGCGGGCCTGTTCACCATGCTCTCCGACTTCGGCGTCGACGTGATCGACTTCGAGCAGATGGTCACCCGGGGGCGGATAACGCTCTGCACCCTGGTCACTCCCCCGCACGCCGCGGACGCCGAGGGCGAGCTGCGGGTCGCCGTGCACCGCTGGGCCGAGGAGATGAAGCTCCAGACCGAGATCATCTCCGGGCTCGGCGACAACCGGCCCCGCCGGGAGGGCCGCTCGCACGTCACCGTGCTCGGCCATCCGCTGACCGCCGCCGCCGTGGCCGCGCTGAGCGGGCGGATCTCCGACGTCGGCGCCAACATCGACCGGGTGTTCCGGCTCGCCAAGTACCCGGTCACCGCGGTCGAGCTGACCGTCTCGGGCGTCCCCACCGAGGTGCTGCGCACCGAGCTCGCCCAGGAGGCGGCCGCCCAGCGGGTGGACGTCGCGGTGGCGGAGGCGGGGCTGCACCGGCGGGCCAAGCGCCTGGTGGTGATGGACGTCGACTCCACGCTGATCCAGGACGAGGTGATCGAGCTGTTCGCGGCGCACGCCGGCTGCGAGCAGGAGGTCGCCGAGGTGACCGCCGCGGCGATGCGCGGCGAGCTGGACTTCGCGGAGTCGCTGCGGGCCCGGGTGGCGCTGCTGGCGGGCCTGGACGCCGGTGTGGTGGAGAAGGTCCGCACCGAGGTACGGCTGACGCCGGGCGCCCGCACCCTGATCCGTACCCTGCAGCGGCTCGGCTACCAGGTCGGCATCGTCTCCGGCGGGTTCACCCAGGTCACCGACCACCTGGTGGAGCTGCTCGGGCTGGACTTCGCGGCGGCCAACACCCTGGAGGTGGCGGACGGGAAGTTCACCGGCCGGGTCACCGGGGAGATCGTGGACCGGGCCGGCAAGGCCCGCTGGCTGGCCAGGTTCGCCGAGCAGGCCCGGGTGCCGCTGGCCCAGACGGTGGCGATCGGGGACGGCGCCAACGACCTGGACATGCTGAACGCGGCCGGGCTCGGGGTGGCCTTCAACGCCAAGCCGGTGGTCCAGGAGGCCGCCGAGGTGGCGGTGAACCTTCCGTTCCTGGACACCGTGCTGTACCTGCTGGGCATCACCCGCGAAGAGGTCGAGGCCGCCGACGAGCTGGACGGCACGCCCACCGAGTGACCGCGCCCGTCCGGTGGCCGTGCCCACCGGACGGGCACGCCGGCACACGACGGCGAAGGCCGGGACCACCGTGGCGGTCCCGGCCTTCGCCGTGTGCCGGCCTACTCCGGCAGCGTGTGGTACGAGTCGAGCTGGGCCGCGCCGGGCTCGATGCCCTTCCAGTGGCCGGTGAAGCTGAGCACCGCGATGGCGCCGGTGGGGAAGCCGTTCAGCCGCAGCCGGTTGAGCGCGTCGGCGTCGCCGGCGTCCCCGGCGAGCACCTGGGTGAGTCCGAGCACCCCCGGGTTGTGGCCCACCAGCAGCAGGTCGGCGCTGTCGTCCGGGGTCTCCTGGAGGACCTCGATGATCTGGCCGGGGCTGGCCTCGTACACCCGCTCCTCGAACACCGTCCTGCGGTGCCGCTTGGGCAGCTCGTGGGCGACCAGCTTCCAGGTCTCCCGGGTGCGCAGCGCGGAGGAGCAGAGCACGTGGTCGGGGTTGATGCCGGAGTCGACCAGCCACTGGCCGGCCTCGGTGGCCTGGACACGGCCCCGGTCGGCCAGGGGGCGCTCGTGGTCGGCGACCTGGTTGGGCCAGTCCGCCCGGGCGTGGCGGAGAACGATGATCCTTCGGGGTGTGTCGGCGCTCATACCCCCAGAGCTTCGCAGAAAATCAGCCGCCGGGCGCGGGCTCCACGGCGGCGCCACCCGCAGGAGTGGAGCGGTTGCGGTGGGCCACCGTCAGCCGAGGTTGGCGGCGACGATGGCGACCACGGCCACCACCACCACGACGCCGGCGATCATGCCGAGCAGCTGCAGCAGCTTCTTCTGGCCGTTCGGGGGGTTGGGTTCGAGAACTGGCATACCGGAAAGTCTGCCATCCCTTACGACGCCACCCGCCCGGGGGCGGCGGGCTGCGCCTCGTCCTCGATGTGCCTGGCCCTGGCGGCCCGCAGACCGACCGCCATCTGCGGGACCAGCAGCACCGCGAGGAAGCCCAGCGGCAGGTACCAGCCGCCGGTCCACTGGTAGAGGCTGCCGATCAGGATCGGGCCGGGGATCGAGATCAGGTAGCCGACGCTCTGGGCGAAGGCCGACAGCTGGCCGACGCCGCCCGGGGTGCGGGCGCGTAGGCCGATCATGGTCAGGGCCAGCGGGAAGGCGCACATCGACAGGCCCACCAGGCAGGCCCACAGCCAGGACGCGGTACCGGCGGCCAGCGCCAGGCCGGTGTAGCCGGCGATCCCGCACAGGGCCAGCACCACGACGAAGATCCGCTGGTCACCGCGGCGCACCGCGAGGTTCGGCAGCACGAAGGAGGCGGGCACGCTGATCGCCATCACGATCGCCAGCAGCACCCCGGAGCTGGACCCGGAGACCCCGGCGTCCTGGTAGATCTTGGGCAGCCAGCCCATCGCGGCGTACGCGCTGGTGGACTGCAGGCCGAAGAAGACGGCCAGCGCCCAGGCGGTGCGGCTGCGCAGGATGGGCAGCTTGGCGGCGCCCGGGCGGTTCGGGCCGGCCTCGCCGCGGTCGCGGCGCAGGAAGGCCGTCACTGCCCACAGCGCCAGCGCGGCGGCGGCCAGCAGGCCCCAGACGCCGAGGCCGAGCCGCCAGCTGCCGCCGAGCGCGGAGGTCAGCGGGACGGTGGCCGCCGCGGCGGCCGAGGTGCCGACCGACAGCGCCATCGAGTACAGGCCGATCATCGGGCCGACCCGGTCCGGGAAGTACCGCTTGATGACCACCGGCAGCAGCACGTTGGAGACCGCGACCCCGGCCAGCGCCACGGCGGTGAGCAGCAGGAACAGGGCAGTGGAGCCGGTGAACGCGCGGGCCAGCAGGCCGACGGCGATGGCGCCCATGCCGGCGGCCACCACCGCGATCGGTCCGGTCCGTCGGGCCAGCGCGGGCGCGGCGATGCCGAAGCCGGCGAAGCAGAGCGAGGGGACGGCGGTGAGCAGCCCGGCCACCGTGGCGCTCATCCCGAGGCCGGAGCGGACCTGGTCGAGCAGCGGGCCGAGGCTGGTGACCACCGGGCGCAGGTTGAGGGCCGCGGCCACGATGGCGGCCGCCAGCAGCCAGGAGAGGTGGCGGGAGCGGGTGCCGGCGGGCGTGGTCGCGTCGGCGGCGGGGTGCTCGGCGGGTGCGTGCTCGGAGGGTGCGTGGTGCGGTGCCCCGGACGCGGGCCCCTCGGTCGTGGTGGTGTCTGCTGCGGTCGCCATAGCGGCCATCATAGAATCATGGGATGAATTAATGCACGCCGGTATCCTGGAGACCCTCACCACAGCAGCAAGGAGCCCTGACCCATGGCCCTGTCGACCACGCGTCGCGCACCGCTCTCCGATCAGGTGATCGCGCAGTTGCGCGCCCAGATCACCTCGGGCGAGTGGCCGGTCGGCTCGCGCATCCCCACCGAGGCGGAGCTGGTCGAACAGCTCGGGGTGGCCCGCAACACCGTCCGCGAGGCCGTGCGGGCCCTCGCGCACAACGGGCTGCTCGACATCCGCCAGGGCTCCGGCACCTACGTGCTGGCCACCAGCGAGCTGGCCGGGGTGATGCACCGCCGGTTCGCCGACGCCGACGGCGCGCAGGTCGCCGAGTTGCGGGCGACCCTGGAGACCGCCGCCGCCGGGCTGGCGGCGCTGCGCCGCACCGACCGGGACCTGGAGCTGCTGGAGTCGACCCTGACCCGCCGGGACGCCGCCTGGCACGCCGGCGACCCGGAGCACTTCGTCCAGGCGGACGCCGCCTTCCACCAGGCCGTGGTGGCCGCGGCCCACAACGACGTACTGGCCGCGGTCTACGCCGACCTCGGCGAGGTCACCCGTGCCCACCTGCGCCGCGACGTCGGCCCCGAGCTCACGCCGGACCGCTTCCTCGACCACCGGGGCATCATCGACGCCATCCGGGCGATGGACGCCCAGGCCGCCTCCGCCGAGGCCGGCCGGGCCATCGGCTGCGGGCAGGACGGCTGACCCGCCGCCCGCCGCGCACGCACCCACCACAGCACCCGCCACAGCACGCTGCCCGGCCCGCTCCGAGGAGCGGGCCGGGCAGTGGTGCTTCGGGGCGGGACGCGGGGCGTCAGGCGCCGATCGCGTGCAGACCGCCGTCGACGTGGACGATCTCGCCGGTGGTCTTCGGGAACCAGTCCGAGAGCAGGGCGACCACACCGCGGCCGGCCGGCTCCGGGTCGTTCAGGTCCCACTTCAGCGGGGACCGGTGGTTCCAGGTGTCGGCCAGCTCGCCGAAGCCCGGGATGGACTTGGCGGCCATCGAGCCGATCGGACCGGCCGAGACCAGGTTGCAGCGGATGTTCCGCGGCCCCAGGTCACGGGCCAGGTAGCGGGAGGTGGCCTCCAGCGCGGCCTTGGCCGGGCCCATCCAGTCGTACTTCGGCCAGGCGAACTGCGCGTCGAAGGTCAGGCCGACCACCGAGCCGCCGTCCTGCATCAGCGGGAGCAGCGCCATGGTCAGCGACTTCAGCGAGAACGCCGAGACGTGCATCGCGGTCGCGACCGACTCCCACGGGGTGTTCAGGAAATTGCCGCCCAGCGCGTCCTGCGGGGCGAAGCCGATCGAGTGGACGATGCCGTCCAGGGTCGGCAGGTGCTCGCGCACCTGGTCGGCGATGCCCGCGAGCTGCTCCTCGCTGGACACGTCCAGCTCCAGCACCTTGGCCGGGGCGGGGAGCTTCTTGGCGATGCGCTCGGTCAGGCTGGGGCGGGGGAAGGCGGTCAGGATGACCTCGGCGCCCTGCTCCTGGGCCAGCTTGGCGGTGTGGAACGCGATGGAGGACTCCATCAGCACACCGGTGATGAGGATCCGCTTGCCTGCAAGGATTCCGCTCATGTCGGTCAGTGACCCATGCCCAATCCGCCGTCGACGGGAACGACGGCTCCGGTGATGTATGCGGCCTCGTCCGAGGCGAGGAAGCGCACGGCCGAGGCGATCTCGGCGGGCGCCGCGTAGCGGCCCAGCGGCACGCCCGCGACGATCTCCGCGCGGCGCTCGTCGGTGAGCACGGCGGTCATGTCGGTGTCCACGAAACCCGGGGAGACCACGTTGACGGTGATGTTGCGCGAGCCGAGCTCGCGCGCCAGCGACCGGGCGAACCCGACCAGGCCGGACTTGGACGCTGCGTAGTTGACCTGCCCGGGCGAGCCGGTCAGACCGACCACCGAGGAGATCAGCACGACCCGGCCCTTTCGGGCCCGCAGCATCTTCGCCGAAGCCCGCTTGACCACCCGGAAGGTCCCGGTGAGGTTGGTGTCCAGGACCGAGGTGAAGTCGTCCTCGGTCATCCGCAGCAGCAGCGTGTCCTTGGTGATGCCGGCGTTGGCGACCAGCACCTCGACCGGTCCGTGCGCGGCCTCGACCTCGGTGAACGCCGCATCGACCTGCGCGGCGTCGGTGATGTCGCAGCGGACCGCGAGCACGTCGAACTTGGCCAGCTGCTCCGGGACCTCGCCCGAGCGGCTGGTGATCGCGACCTTGTCGCCGGCCTCGGCGAAGGCCTGGGCAATCGCGAGGCCGATGCCCCGGTTGCCTCCGGTGACGAGAACCGAGCGGCTCACCATCCACCTCTCTCCTGGTTGACCTGCATGCGTACGCACTGTGACGGTATCGGTCCGGCCGAAGGTCGGGCCCATACGGCTCCGACAGGTACGCCTCGCGGTATCTGTCGCTTCCCGACAATACGTACGGCCGGACCTGGCCCGGGAGGCCCCCGAGGGGGAACCATGGACCGGTCACACCCGTTGCCCACTGGGCCTCGCACCCCACGAGGCACGGTGAGCAGCCGGCCGGGCGGCCGGAGAACCCACACAAGGGAAGCGGAACGCGGATGACCAACCACCCCCGTAACAGCGGCAGCGGCCGACGTGCCCGCCTGCTGGCCCTGACCGCGCTGGCCACCGCGGCCGGCGCCGCCGCCTGGTCGCTGCGCGACCTGCCGGCCGCGTTCGGCCGCCGGCCGGACGGCAGCAAGGACGCCCGGGTCCGCAACTCGCCGCAGTTCCGCGACGGGGTGTTCCACAACGCCCCGAGCGCGCTGGCGCAGCAGGAGCCCGGCCGCCCCGACGGCGACACCTTCCGCCGGATGCTGCTGGACGACCGGGCGGGCCGCCGCCCCAGCCTGCCGGTGCCGCTGGAGCGGGCCGCCGGCGGCGCCGCCCGCCCGGCCGCCGAGGGCGTCGAGGTGGTCTGGTACGGGCACGCCTCCGCGCTGGTCGAGGTCGAGGGCGCCCGGGTGCTGATCGACCCGATCTGGTCCGACCGCTGCTCCCCCGTCCACCAGGTCGGCCCGAAGCGGCTGCACCCGGTACCCGTCGCGCTGGCCGAGGTGCCGCCGGTGGACGCGGTGCTGATCTCCCACGACCACTACGACCACCTCGACATGGCGACCGTCAAGCAGCTGGTCGAGCTGCAGTCCGCGCCGTTCGCGGTGCCGCTCGGCATCGGCGGCCACCTGCGCCGCTGGGGCGTGCCCGAGCACCGGATCATCGAGCTGGACTGGGACGAGACCTGCACCCTCGGCGAGCTGACCCTCACCCTCACCTCGGCGCACCACTTCTCCGGCCGCGGCACCACCCGCAACACCACCCTCTGGGGCTCCTGGGTGATAGCCGGCCCGACCCGGAAGGTCTACTACACCGGCGACTCCGGGTACTTCGAGGGCTACGCCCGGATCGGCGAGCAGCACGGCCCGTTCGACGCCGCGCTGGTCCAGATCGGCGCGTACGACGTGGCGTGGCCCGACATCCACATGACGCCCGAGGACGCCGTCCGGGCCCACCTGGACCTGCGGGCCGAGCTGCTGATCCCGGTGCACTGGTGCACCTTCAACCTGGGCCTGCACCCGTGGGCGGAGCCGATCGAGCGGCTGCTGGCGGAGGCCAAGGCGCAGGCCGTCCCGCTGGTGGTGCCGCGGCCCGGCCAGCGGGTCGACGTGGACAACCCGCCGGAGCTGGACGGCTGGTGGGAGACGGTGATCTGACGGCGGACCGGTGACGGCGGGTCGGACCGGCGCGGCCGGGCCGACCCGCCGCGGCCCGAAATTCCCTGGCCACAAACGGCTGGACGGGAAATGATGCGATGCGGGTTCCCCTGCGGTCCGCGGGGTGCCCGCCGCCGACCCCCCCCGACCCAGGGAGCCCGATGCCGCCCACCTCCAGCGCCGGCGCGCCGCACAGCCGTGCCGTCGACCCGCTGTTCCTCGCGTACCCGCTGCGCACCCTCGCCGACGCGGCGCTCACCCGGGCGCGTGAACTCGGCGTCTCGCACGCCGACTTCCGCCTGGAACGGGTGCGCAGCGCCTCCTGGCGGCTGCGCGACGCCCGCCCGTCCGGCAGCTCCGACACCGTGCAGCTGGGCTTCGCGGTCCGGGTGCTGCTGGACGGCGCGTGGGGCTTCGCGGCCGGGGTGGACCTGACCACTGCGGCGGCGGCCCGGGTCGCCGAGCAGGCGGTGGCGGTGGCGCGGCTGTCCGGCGGGATCAGCCGGGCCGCGGGCTCCGAGGACCTGGTCGAGCTGGCGGCCGAGCCGGTGTACGCCGACGCCACCTGGGTCTCCTCCTACGACGTCAACCCGTTCGACGTCCCGGACGCCGAGAAGAGCGCGCTGCTGGCGGACTGGAGCAGCCGCCTGCTGGCCGCCGACGGCGTCTCGCACGTGATGGCCTCGCTGCTGACCGTGCAGGAGAACAAGTTCTACGCGGACACCGCGGGCACCGTCACCACCCAGCAGCGGATCCGGCTGCACCCCTCGCTGGAGGCCACCTCGGTCGACGAGCGCACCGGCGCCTTCGACTCGATGAGCACCATCGCCCCGCCGGCCGGCCGCGGCTGGGAGTACCTCCAGGGCAAGGGCTGGGACTGGGACCAGGAGCTCGCCGAACTGCCCGGCCTGCTGGCCGAGAAGATGAAGGCCCCCAGCGTCGAGGCCGGCCGCTACGACCTGGTGATCGACCCGTCCAACCTGTGGCTGACCATCCACGAGTCGATCGGCCACGCCACCGAGCTGGACCGGGCGCTCGGCTACGAGGCCGCCTACGCGGGCACCTCCTTCGCCACCTTCGACAAGCTGGGCTCGCTGAAGTACGGCTCCGAGCTGATGCACGTCACCGGTGACCGCACCGCCGAGCACGGCCTGTCCACCATCGGGTACGACGACGAGGGCGTCGCCACGCAGTCCTGGGACCTGGTCAAGGACGGCGTCCTGGTCGGCTACCAGCTGGACCGCCGGATGGCGGAGCTCAAGGGCCTCGGCCGCTCCAACGGCTGCGCGTTCGCCGACTCCCCCGGCCACGTGCCGGTGCAGCGGATGGCCAACGTCTCGCTGCAGCCGGTCGAGGGCGGCCCCGACACCGAGGGCCTGTTCGAGGGCGTGGAGAAGGGCCTGTACATCGTCGGCGACCGGTCCTGGTCGATCGACATGCAGCGCTACAACTTCCAGTTCACCGGCCAGCGCGCCTACGCGATCAGGAACGGCCGGCTGGCCGGTCAGGTCAAGGACTTCGCCTACCAGGCCACCACCACCGACTTCTGGGGCTCGATGAGCGCCGTCGGCGGCCCGCAGACCTACGTCCTCGGCGGCGCCTTCAACTGCGGCAAGGCCCAGCCGGGCCAGATCGCGGCGGTCAGCCACGGCTGTCCGTCCGCGCTCTTCCGCAACGTCAACGTGCTCAACACCCAGCAGGAGGCGGGTCACTGATGTCCGACACCACACCCCGGCCGCACGAGCTGGTCGAACGCGCCCTGGAGCTGTCCCGCACCGAAGGCTGCGTGGTGATCGCCGACGAGGAGTCGACCGCCAACCTCCGCTGGGCGGGCAACGGCCTGACCACCAACGGCGTCACCCGGGGCCGGCGGCTCACCGTGATCGCCACCGTGGACGGTGCCGAGGGCACCGCCTCCGGCGTGGTCTCCCGGGAGGCCGTCACCCGGGACGAGCTGGAGGACCTGGTCCGGGCCGCCGAGGCGGCCGCCCGCGACGCCGGCCCGGCCGAGGACGCCCGGCCGCTGCTGTCCGGCCCGCCGGAGTCGCCCGGCTTCACCGACGCCCCGGCCGAGACCTCCGCCGATGTCTTCGCCGCCTTCGCGCCCGCCCTCGGCGAGGCCTTCGCCCGCGCCCGCGCCGGCGGCGAGCTGCTGTACGGCTTCGCCCGGCACGAGCTGACCACCAGCTACCTGGGCAGCTCCACCGGTCTGCGGCTGCGGCACGAGCAGCCCACCGGCTCGGTCGAGCTCAACGCCAAGACCGCCGACCTGACCGGCTCCGCCTGGGGCGGCGCGGCCACCGCCGACTTCACCGACGTCGACCTGGCCGCCCTGCACGGCTCGCTCAGCACCCGGCTCGGCTGGGGCCGCCGCAAGCGGATCGACCTGCCGGCCGGCCGGTACGAGACCCTGCTGCCGCCCTCCGCCATCGCCGACCTGATGGTCTACCTGACCTGGTCGGCGGGCGGCCGGGACGCCGCCGAGGGCCGCTCGGTGTTCAGCCGGCCCGGCGGCGGCACCCGGGTCGGCGACCGGCTCAGCGCCCTGCCGCTGACGCTGCGCTCCGACCCGGCCGAGCCCGGCCTGGCGGCCGCGCCGTTCGTGCTCGCGCACTCCTCCGGCGACAACTCGTCGGTCTTCGACAACGGCCTGCCGCTGACCGCCACCGACTGGATCCGCGACGGCGAACTGGCCAACCTCTCCACCACCCGGCACTCGGCCGCGCTGACCGGCCTGCCGGTGACGCCGTCGGTCGACAACCTGGTGCTGGAGACCGCCGACCAGGCCGGCGCGCCCACCCTGGAGGAGATGGTCGCCCGCACCGAGCGCGGGCTGCTGCTCACCTGCCTCTGGTACATCCGCGAGGTCGACCCGGCCACCCTGCTGCTCACCGGCCTCACCCGGGACGGCGTGTACCTGGTCGAGAACGGCGAGGTGGTCGGCGCGGTGAACAACTTCCGGTTCAACGAGTCCCCGGTCGACCTGCTCGGCCGGATCACCGAGGCGGGCCGCACCGAGCGCTGCCTGCCCCGCGAGTGGAGCGACTGGTTCACCAGGGCCGCGATGCCGCCGGTCCGGGTGCCGGACTTCAACATGAGCTCGGTCAGTCAGGCCTCCTGACGGAGGCCCATCCAGGAGGGAACACGGAGAAGGTGGACGAGAAGCAGACGGTCCGGGTGTCCAAGACGCTGTCGCGCGTGCTGCGGCACGACCCGGCGTCGGTCGGGATCACGCTGGACACGGCCGGCTGGGTCCCGGTGGACGAGCTGCTGGCGGGCCTGGCCCGCAGCGGGCGGCGGATCAGCCGGGCGCAGCTGGACCACGTGGTGGCGACCAACAACAAGCGCCGTTTCGCCTTCTCCGAGGACGGCCGGTCGATCCGGGCCAGCCAGGGCCACACCGTCGAGGTTGACCTGGGCCTGCCGCCCGCCGAGCCGCCCGCGGTGCTCTACCACGGCACCGGCTCGGCGACGGTGGGCGTCATCCTCGCCGAGGGCCTGCGCCCGATGGCCCGGCAGGACGTCCACCTCTCCGCGGACACCGACACGGCCGTGCGGGTGGGTGCCCGGCACGGCCGTCCGGTGGTGCTGGTGGTGGACGCGGCGGCGATGGCCGCGGCGGGCCACGTCTTCCGGGTCAGCGCCAACGGCGTCTGGCTGACCGACTCGGTGCCGCCGCGGTACCTCACCCTCACCGGCTGACCCGCGGGCCCGCCCCGGCCGCTCCCGTCCCGCCGCGCCGCGACCCGCCCGCGCACCCGCTCTCCTGCACCGCCGTCCGGCGGCGTACCGTGAAGAGGCCGCGGCCGGGCCGGGCGGCGGAGACGGGACGAGGGCGGTACACATGGGCAAGAGCCAGGACGACGGGCAGGTCTTCCGGATCACCGGGGCACGGACCAGCCTCTCCGAGGACGTCCGGGGGCGTCAGCGGCGCTATGTGATCTCGATGCTGGTCCGCACGGCCTGTGTGGTGCTGGCCGTGGTCATGTGGGACGTGCAGCGGTACGTGGCGTACGTGGCGCTGGTCGGCGGGGTGCTGCTGCCGTACTTCGCGGTGCTGATCGCCAACGCCGGGCGGGAGCGGGCGCCCGGCCTGCCGAGCACCTTCGCGGTGCCGCCCGAGGTGCCGCTGATGCTCGGCCCCGGGGGCAGCGGCGGCGGTGGCCGGGCCGCCGAGGGCCGTCCGGCGGACTGAGGAGCGGACGGCGGAATCCGCTGAGGAAAACGCTGGAACTCACCCCGATCTGTCCTGGTTTATGGACGATTGACCGGCAGAAAGCTCAGAGCAACCTCAGATTAATCATGAAAGAGGCCCCCACGGGGGCCTCGGACCGTGCCATACTGCGTAGGCGCTCCGCATCCCCCGTCGGAGCGACAGACCGACGCCGGGCAGCTCCCCCCGTGGCTGCCCGGCGTCGTCACGCCCGGATCCGGGCGGGCCCCGCGGCCGCACGGGCCGGCGCAGGTGCGAGACTGGCCGCAGACATCCACGCCAGCGGCACCCGGGACGGCATCACCATGGACACCCCCTCGCTCGGTCTCTTCGGCTCGGCGGACGGCCCCGAGGGCCCGCCGGTCTGCTCGGGCAAGGGCTGCCGGGAGGCCGCCGTCTGGGTGCTGGTGTGGAACAACCCCAAGCTGCACACCCCGGACCGCCGGAAGACCTGGCTGGCCTGCGAGGAGCACCGCGAGCACCTGTCGCAGTTCCTGGGCGTGCGCGGCTTCCTCAAGGAGGTCGTCCCGCTCGCCGGGTTCGAGGGCTGAGCGAGGTTCGGGCTGAGCGGCAGGCGGGGACGCGTCCCGCCCGTCAGCCCCCGATGGCGGACATCGGCCGGTCGGGCTGGAGGAACTCGGGGTCGTCGATGCCGGCGCCGGCCTTCTTGCCCCACATCGCGGTACGCCACAGCTCGCCGATCGCGGCGTCGTCGGCGCCGCCCCGCAGCGCCGCCCGCAGGTCGGTCTCCTCGGTGGCGAACAGGCAGTTGCGGATCTGGCCGTCGGCGGTGAGCCGGGTCCGGTCGCAGGCCCGGCAGAACGGCCGGGTCACCGAGGCGATCACGCCGACCCGGCCGGGGCCGCCGTCGACCAGCCAGCGCTCGGCGGGCGCCGCACCGCGGGCCGCCGACGGCTCGGCGGTGAGCGTGAAGCGCTCCCGGAGCCGGTTCAGGATCTCCTCGGCGGTGATCATGCGGGAGCGGTCCCAGCCGTGCTGGGCGTCCAGCGGCATCTGCTCGATGAAGCGCAGCTCGTACCCGCGCTCCAGGCACCAGCCGAGCAGGTCGGCGGCCTCGTGGTCGTTGACGCCGCGCATCAGGACGGCGTTGAGCTTGACCGGGGTCAGCCCGGCGCGCTCGGCGGCGGCGAGGCCCGCCAGCACGTCCTGGTGGCGGTGACGGCGGGTCAGGGTGTGGAAGGTGTCGGGGTCGAGGGTGTCCAGCGAGACGTTGACCCGGTCGAGTCCGGCCTGCCGCAGGGCGGCGGCGGTACGGGCCAGGCCGATGCCGTTGGTGGTCACGGAGAGTTCCGGCCGGGGGGTCAGTGCCGCGCAGGCCTCCACGATGGCGACCAGTCCGGGGCGCAGCATCGGCTCGCCGCCGGTGAAGCGGACCTCGCGCACGCCGAGGTCGCGGACCGCGATCGAGACCAGCCGGACGATCTCCTCGTCGGTGAGCAGCTCCGGCTTGGCCAGCCACTGCAGGCCCTCCTCGGGCATGCAGTAGGTGCACCGCAGGTTGCACCGGTCGGTGAGGGAGACCCGCAGGTCCACGGCCTGGCGGCCGTAAGTGTCCAACAGCATGGGGGCTCCCTTCCCGCAGCGCACGGCCGGCCCGGCCGCCTGGTGGGGCGGACCGGGCCAGCTTAGCCGCAGGGGCGCGGAGCGGTTCTTACGGTTTCAGTGCGCACCCAGTCCGGTCAGCGAGCGGACCTCCAGTTCAGCGTACTTCGCCGGGTCGGCGGGTTCGCGGGAGAGCAGGGTCCCGATCAGCCCGGCCAGGAAGCCGACCGGGATGGAGACCAGCCCGGGGTTCTCCAGCGGGAACCAGTGGAAGTCGCTGTGCGGGAACAGCGAGGTCGGCTTGCCGGAGACCACGGTGGAGAAGACCACCAGCAGGACCGAGGTGACCAGGCCGGCGTAGACCGAGCAGACCGCGCCCGCCGTGTTGAACCGCTTCCAGAACAGCGAGTAGAGCAGCGTCGGCAGGTTGGCGGACGCCGCCACCGCGAAGGCCAGCGCGACCAGGGCGGCGGTGTTCAGCTTGTCGGCGAAGATCGACAGCAGGATGGCGACCGCGCCGATCGCGACGGCGGCCAGCTTGGCGGAGCCGATCTCCTCCCGTTCGCTCGCCCGGCCGCGGCGGATCACGTTGGCGTACAGGTCATGGGCGAAGGAGGCCGAGGAGGCCAGGGTGAGCCCGGCGACCACGGCGAGGATGGTGGCGAAGGCCACCGCGGAGATCACCGCGAGCAGGACCGCCCCGCCGGTGGTGCCGGCGCCGCCGCCCAGGTGCTCGGCGAGCAGCGGGGCCGCGGTGTTGCCGGCCGCGTTGGACTTCTTGATCACGCCGGGTCCGACCAGGGCGGCGGCGCCGAAGCCGAGCGCCAGGGTCATCAGGTAGAAGCCGCCGATGATGCCGATCGCCCAGAGCACCGACTTCCGGGCGGCCTTGGCGGTGGGCACGGTGTAGAAGCGGACCAGGATGTGCGGCAGGCCCGCGGTGCCGAGGACCAGGGCGAGGCCCAGGCTGAGGAAGTCCAGTTTGCTGGTGTCGCTCGCGCCGTACTTCAGGCCCGGTTCGAGGAAGGCCGTGCCCTTGCCGCTGGCGTCGGCGGCGGCGCCCAGCAGCGCGGAGGGGTTGAAGTGGTACTTGGCGAGGACCAGCACCGTCATCAGGGCGGTCCCGGCGATCAGCAGCACCGCCTTGACGATCTGCACCCAGGTGGTGCCCTTCATCCCGCCGATCACCACGTAGACCACCATCAGCGCGCCGACCGCGACCACCGTCCAGCGCTTGGCGGCGTCGCCGTTGACGCCGAGCAGCAGCGCGACCAGGGAGCCCGCGCCGACCATCTGGGCCAGCAGGTAGAAGATCGACACCACGATGGTGGAGATGCCGGCCGCGGTCCGCACCGGACGCTGGCGCATCCGGAAGGCCAGCACGTCGGCCATGGTGTAGCGGCCGGAGTTGCGCAGCGGTTCGGCGACCAGCAGCAGGGCGACCAGCCAGGCGACCAGGAAGCCCACCGAGTAGAGGAAGCCGTCGTAGCCGAACAGGGCGATGGCGCCGGCGATGCCGAGGAAGGACGCGGCCGACATGTAGTCGCCGGAGATCGCCAGGCCGTTCTGGAAGCCGGAGAATCCGCGGCCGCCGGCGTAGAAGTCGGAGGCGTCCTTGGTCTGCCGGCCGGCCCGGACGGTGATGCCGAGGGTGGCCAGCACGAAGACGCCGAACAGCGTCATGGTCAGGCCGCGGTGCTCGGTGGCGGAGCCGGCGGCCAGCAGGGTCGTGGTCATTCGGCCACCTCGTCCTCGGGGGTGCGGGCCGCGGCCCCGGCCGCCCGGGCGCGGATCCCGGCGGCCGTGGGGTCGAGCCGGGCGCCGGCATAGCGGGCGTACCACGCCGCGATGGCGAAGGTGGAGACGAACTGCAGCAGGCCGAGCGCGAGGGCCGTGTTGACGTGCCCGAACAGCCTGATGCCCATGAAGTCCGGGGCGTAGCAGGACAGCAGCACGTACAGCAGGTACCAGAGGATGAAGCCGGCGGTGACGGGGAACGCGAAGCCGCGGAAGGAGCGGCGCAGCTGCCGGAACTCGGCGCTGCGGTCGGTCGCGATGAGCCGGTCGGGCGGGGCGGGACGGGCGGTCGACGGGTTGTCCACTCGGTGTCCTCCTGGGGTCGGCGGGTGCACAGGTGGAACGATCGGACGTGAGGGGCGTCACAGTCGCGCGTGCCGCTGCATGCTAGGTCCGCGGTCGGCGCCCGGCCAGGCTCCGCGCGACGAAAGCACGCGTGTACACCTCAATTGGCCGAAAACCGCCGGACACGGCGACGGGGCGCCACCGGTTCGGGTGGCGCCCCGTCGGGCCCGGGACGGCGTGCGGGTGGGATCAGAACGCGATCCGCACCTTGAGCGCCGAGCGGTCGTCCATCGCGCGGTAGCCGTCCGGCACGCCGTCCAGGTCCACCGTGCGGTCGAAGACCAGGCCGGGCTCGATCGCGCCCGAGAGCACGTCGGGCAGCAGCTGGGGGATGTACGCGCGGGCCGGGGCGACCCCGCCGCGCAGCTGGACGTTGCGGTCGAACATCTGGCCGATGTCCACGCCGGCGCTGCCGCCGTGCGGGACACCGACGTACCCGACCGAGCCGCCGTCCCGGGTGATCGAGACCGCCGTACGCATCGACTCCTCGGTGCCGACCGCCTCCAGCACCGCGTGCGCGCCCTGGCCGCCGGTCAGCTCCCGGACCGCCTCGACCGCAGCCTCGCCCCGCTCGGCGACCACGTCGGTGGCCCCGAACCGGCGGGCCAGGTCGGTCCGCGCGGTGTGCCGTCCGAGTGCGATGATCCGGCCGGCGCCGAGCCGGTGCGCGGCGAGCACCCCGCACAGCCCGACCGCGCCGTCCCCGACCACCGCGACCGTCGCACCGGGCCGCACCCCCGCACTGACCGCCGCGTGGTGGCCGGTGGCCATCACGTCGGAGAGCGCCAGCAGACCCGGCAGCAGCTTCTCGTCGCCCGCCGCGTCCTTCGGCAGCGCCACCAGGGTCCCGTCCGCGAACGGCACCCGGACCGCCTCGCCCTGGCCGCCGTCGGAGCCGACCGAGCCCCAGAACCCGCCGTGCGGGCACGAGGTCTGCAGCCCCTCCCGGCAGAAGTCACAGGTGCCGTCGGACCACACGAAGGGCGCCACCACCAGGTCGCCGGCCCGGAAGCCGGTCACCTGGGCACCGACCTCCTCGATCACCCCGAGGAACTCGTGGCCGATCCGCTGCCCGGGCTTGCGCGCCGCGACCCCGCGGTACGCCCACAGGTCACTGCCGCAGATGCAGGCGTTGACCACCCGCACCACCGCGTCGGTGGGCTGCTGGATCCGGGGGTCCGGCACCTCCTCGATCCGGATGTCGTTGGGGCCGTGGATCACGGTGGCGCGCATGGGGATGTCCTTTACCAAAGCCGCCGCCCCGGGGTGCGGGCGGCGTGGGAGAGCTTCGAGAGGTTGTAC
Source organism: Kitasatospora sp. NPDC048540 (assembly GCF_040651175.1). Lineage (NCBI taxonomy): Bacteria > Bacillati > Actinomycetota > Actinomycetes > Kitasatosporales > Streptomycetaceae > Kitasatospora > Kitasatospora sp. NPDC048540. Next base: position 40,735 of record NZ_JBEZIR010000036.1, on the reverse strand, counting down.
GACTGCTCCGCCGTCCACTCTATGCGCAGGTGTGGTGCACGCCACCGCTCGTACCGGTTCGGCCACCGGCGTCGGTGACGGCCCTTAAGCTGGTTGACCATGCACGCGATCCAGTCACCGTGGGACGGCTCCGCCCGGCCTGTTCCGCTCCCGGCGCAGCGCACCGAGGAGCGCGGCCCGGGCTTCGCCGTGGTCGACGTCGAGACCACCGGGCTCGGCCGTTCCGACCGGGTCATCTCGGCCGGCGTCTACCAGCTGGACGGGCACGGCGAGGTGACGGACCACTGGTACACCCTGGTCAACCCGGAGCGCGATCCGGGCCCGGTCTGGATCCACGGCCTGACCAGCGCCGCACTCGCGGGTGCGCCGACCTTCCCGGAGATCGCCGACGAGCTGGCCGACCGGCTGGCGGGCCGGGTGATGGTGGCCCACAACGCGCTCTTCGACTGGAACATGATCTCCCGCGAGTACTCCCGGGCCGGCCGCCGGGCCCCCGTCGAGCAGCGGATCTGCACCATGGTGCTGGCCCGCGACCTCGCGCTGCCGCTGCCCAACGGCAAGCTGTCCTCGCTCGCCGCGTACTTCGGCGTCCAGCAGCGGCAGGCGCACAACGCGCTGGACGACGCCCGGGTGCTGGCCGAGGTGTTCCGCCCGAGCCTGCGGCTGGCCCGGGAGGCCGGGGTGCCGCTGCCGCTGACCACCTGTGTCGCCGTCACCGACCTCGGCGAGGAGTCCCCGGCGCCGCAGCGGGGCACCTGGAGCTCCTCGTACCGGCCCGCCCGCAAGCGTCCGCCGTGCCCGCACCCCAACCCCGGGCGGTGGGTGGATGGCACGCCGCTGATGCAGGGCATGCGGATCGCGATCACCGGCGACACCGCCACCGACCGGGAGCTGCTGGAGGACCGCGCGGTCGAGGCGGGCCTGCACATCGCCACCTCGGTGAGCCGGCTCACCAGCCTGCTGGTCACCAACGAGCCGGGCAGCTGGAGCGGCAAGGCGCGCAAGGCCCGCGAGCACGGCACGCCGGTGGTCGGCGAGGACGCCTTCCTCCAGCTGCTGCGCGAGGTCGCGCCGCACCCCGGTGTCTGACGCGCGTGTGAGGTGGGCGTAGCGTGCCGGGTGTGTACCGTTTTCTGCTCTCCCGGCGCTGGGCGATCATCACCCTGATCGCCCTGCTGCTGATCCCCGCCATGATCCGGCTGGGGTTCTGGCAGCTGCACCGGCACGAGGCCCGGGTCGCCCGCAACGAGCTGATCGCGAGCAGCCTGACCGCGCCGCCGGTCGCCTTCGACTCGCTCTCGCCCGCCCCCGGCTTCGCGGTGCCCACCGGGCTGACCTGGCGGACGGTCACGGCCTCGGGCCACTACGACCCGGCGCACGAGTTCGTGGTGCGCGGGCGCACCGAGCCCGGCGGCAGCAGCATCGGGTACTTCGTGGTCACGCCGCTGCAGCTGGCCGACGGCCACGGCGAGGTGCTGGTCAACCGGGGCTGGGTGGAGTCGGGAGCCGACGCCACCAGCTACCCGCCGGTGCCGGCCCCGCCGGCCGGCGAGGTCACCGTCACCGGGCGGATGCGGGCCGACGAGACCACCGCCAGCAGCGGGATCCGCGACCGCGGCGGCCTGCCCGACCGCCAGTACAAGCTGATCAACAGCCACCAGCAGGCCGAGGCGAGCGGCGCCAGCGTGCTCGGCGGCTACCTCGAACTGGTCTCCACCCGGCCGGACCCCGGCACCGGCCCGGAGCCGCTGGCCGAGCCCGACCACTCCGACATCGGGCCGCACATGGCGTACGCGGTGCAGTGGTGGCTGTTCTGCGCACTGGTCCCGGTCGGCCTGGTGGTGCTCGCCCGGCGCGAGGCCAAGGACAACGCCGAACAGGCCCGCACCGCGGCCGAACCGGAGCTGGTCGAGGCCTAGGGCGCGACCGGCGGCCGGGCGGCCGGACCCCGCGGCAACCGGACGGGTGTCCGATTGCGTCGGGTTCGGTGTGATCGAAGCCGTTCTGAGTGCGTCCCCGCTGTTCTGGCCCGGCGTCCTGTGCTCCCTGCTGCTGGCCGCCCTGCTGAGCCGCCCGGTGGGCCGGCTGCTGCGCGCCCACCGGGCGGCGGGCTTCCTGCTGGTCCTCGCGCTCGGCGGGATCATCACCCTCACCGTGCTGCCGGACACCCGGCTGCCGCTGTGGGACAACGCCCGGTACGCCGTGCGCCAGTGCACCTTCGACCGGGTCGGCCCGCACCCGCTGTCCGAACTGCTCACCGCCACCCAGAGCAGCCTCAACGTCGCGCTGTTCGTCCCGCTCGGCGTGACCGCGGCGCTGGCCGGCACCTGGGGGCGCCGGTGCGCGGCCGGGGCCGTCGCCGTGACCGTACCGGTGCTGGTCGAGTCCGTGCAGTACGCGTTCCCCGTCCTCGGCCGGGCCTGCGACGGCCAGGACCTGCTGGACAACTACCTCGGCCTGGCGATCGGCCTGCTCCTCGGCGCCCTCGCCGGGCCACTGGCCCGAGCCGCGGTCCGGGCCCGCCGCCGCTGAAGCCCTCCCGCCGGGACACCGGGCCCGCGCCGGGCCGCCGACCGGGCAGGATGGGCCCATGGATCTAGGACTTCAGCAGAAGGTGTTCGTGGTCACCGGCGCCACCCGCGGCCTCGGCCTGGCCTCCGCCCGCGAACTGCTCGCCGACGGCGCCCGGGTGGTCATCAGCGGCCGCACCGAGCAGTCGGTGGCCGCCGCCGTGGCCGAACTCGGCGACGGCACCCGGGTGCACGGCGTGGTCGCCGACAACGCGGACCCCGCCACCGCCGACCGCCTCGTCGACGCGGCCCGGGAGCGCTTCGGCCGGCTCGACGGCGTACTGATCAGCGTCGGCGGCCCGAGCGCCGGCCCGGTGACGGCCACCGGCGACGACGCCTGGCGGACCGCCTTCGAATCGGTCTTCCTCGGTGCTCTGCGGATCGCCCGCACCGCGGCCGCCGCGCTCGGCGAGGGCGGGGTGATCGGCTTCGTGCTGTCCGGCTCGGTCCGGGAACCGATCGGCGGCCTCGGCATCTCCAACGGGCTGCGCCCGGGGCTCGCGATGGCCGCCAAGTCGCTCGCCGACGAGCTGGGCCCGCGCGGCATCCGGGTGATCGGCCTGCTGCCGGGCCGGATCGAGACCGACCGGCTCCGCGAACTCGACGCACTCGGCGGCGACCCGGCCGCGGCCAAGGCCCGCGCGACCGCCACCATCCCGCTGGGCCGCTACGGCAGGCCGGAGGAGTTCGGCCGGGTCGCGGCCTTCCTGCTCTCCCCCGCCGCCTCCTTCCTGACCGGCGTCATGGTCCCGGTGGACGGCGGCGCCCTGCGCGGACTCTGACCGACGGTCGGCGGCCTCCCGGTCCGCACCCGTCCGTCCGCGGGCCACGTACGGCCCGGCCCGGCCCGCCGCAGCGGCTCAGCGCACCCGGGGCTGCTTGCGGCGGCTCGGCCGGCGTTGCGGGGCCACCCGCAGCCGCAGCTCCGAGCGCAGGGTGGGCAGCCCGAGGCTGCGCCGGGTCCGGGCGAGCGGGCCCGTCCTGAACCCCTCCAGCAGCTCGGCCGGGGAGCCGTGGGGCGTCAGCCGGACCGCCGCCCGGACCACCGGCGCACCGGGCGGGCCGCCCAGCTGCGCGCTGACCCGCTCCACCCCCGGCAGGGCGACCGTGGCGGCCTCGACCACGTCCTCCACCGCCCGCCCGCGCACCAGCAGCGCCGTCGCGGCGAGCGGCGGGGCCAGCTCCAGCGAGCCGGACCGGGTACGGCGCAGCTGGGCGGCCAGCCAGGCCAGCGCCCCGATCACCAGCAGCACCAGGACAGCGATCACGACCGGCCACCACCAGCTGTGCCCGGCCACCCGGGCCCGCGCGGCCACCCCGAGCAGCGGCCGGGTCCGCGCGGTGAGCGGCCAGCCGGCCGGCATCGACAGCCCGAGCCGCCGGTACAGGTCGAGCCCGCCGGCCAGCACCAGCAGCCCGCCGGCGACCAGCAGCGCCCCCGCGACCGCGAGGATGGTCCGGTTGACGGCGCCGCGGCTCATGACGCGGCCCCCCGGGACGGCCCGGCGGGCTCTTCCAGGCCGCCGTGGCGGTGCGGGTGGGCCGGGCGGCCCGCCCGGACGCGGACGTCCAGCCGGTTGGGGGCGGCCAGCGGGATGGCGGCCAGCTCCGCCCGCAGGGCCCGCTGGACGGCGGCGGGGTCGACCGCACCGGTCACCCGGACCACGGTCCGCCGGCGGACGACCCGGACCCTGGTGCCCTGTACCCCGGGCAGTTCCGCCGCCCGGACCGCGATCAGCACGGCCACCCCCGACCTGTCGATCACCGCGCCCGGTTCCCGCAGCGGCAGCCAGCGCCGCGCCCCGGCGGAGAACGCGCCCCACAGCAGCAGCGCCCCCAGCACCACCGCCACCCCCGCCCCGGCCAGTACCCAGGGATCGTCGGGGCCGCGGACCGCCAGTTCGTGGGCCACCCGGGCCCGCCACGGCGCGGCCGCGAACCCGCTGCGGACCGCGATCACGTCGTACAGCAGACCGCCGGCCAGCACCAGGACGGCCAGCACGGTCAGGAACGCGGGTACGGTGCGCGGCGAGCGCGGGCCCCTGGCCTTCGGGTCCTGCTCCACCTCCGGCCCGCCCGCGACTCCCGACCCGGCCACCGTCTGCGCCGCCTCCGGCTCCGGCGACTCCACCGGCTCCACCGGCTCCGCGGGCCCCGCCGCCGCGCCGTCCCCGGCCGGACCGGCGTTCACCGGGGAGCCTCGGCCTGGACCAGCCGCTCGACCACGACGGTGACCTCCTCGACCGGGGTGCCGGTGAGTTCGGCGACCCGCCCGGCCGCCGCCCGGCGGGCGGTCCCGGCCAGGGCGGCCAGGTCGGCGGGGAACGGCAGGTCGAGGTGGAGGGTGAGCCTGGCGATTCCGCGTACCAGCCGGACCGAGACGGTGGGCGGTCCGCCCCGCTCGGCCCGTCCGGCCCAGTGCTCGGCCAGCGAGTCGCCGATCGCGCGCTCCGCGATCCGGCTGAACACCCGGTCGGCGATCCGCAGTTCACCTCGGCGGGGAGCGGGCGGCAGTGCGCCGGGGCCGGACGTCGCGACCCCGGCCGAGGGGGTGAGCGCGGACATCAGCGGCGCCGGTCCCGGCCGCCGCGCAGCAGGTCGCCGAGGTCGCGCAGGTCCAGGTCGCCCTCCAGCACCCGGCCGGCCACGAAACCCGCCCCGCCCAGGACGGCGACCAGCAGGAACGCGGCGAAGCCGCCGAAGTACCCGGCGAAGCCCAGCCCCATCCCGGCCAGCAGGCCCACCAACGCCAGATTCATCCGCTCTCCTCGTCAACCGCTCCTACTGGACCCGGGGGCGCCGGCCGGCCTGGCCGGGCACCTCCTCCTCCTCGACCTCGTCCGGCTCGTCCGGCAGGTGGACGTCGTTGACGGCGATGTTGACCTCCACCACCTCCAGGCCGGTCATCCGCTCCACGGCCGCGATGATGTTCTCCCGGACCTCGGCGGCCAGCCTGGGGATGACCACGCCGTACTCGACCACCAGGGCGATGTCGATCGCCGTCTGCCGTTCGCCGACCTCCGCCTTGATCCCTCGTCCGATGCTGGACTTCCCGCCCGGCACCCGGTCGCGCATCGCGCTGAAGGTGCGGGAGAAGCCCGAGCCGAGCGCGTGGATGCCGGAGACCTCGCGGGCCGCCATGCCCGCGATCTTCTCCACCACACCGACCGCCAGCGCGGTGCGGCCCCGGTCGGCGCTGGTCCGGCCGCCGCCCTGCTCGGCGGCGCTCTTCTGGAGGTCGGCGGGGGTCGGGGTCTGCGGCATGGGGATCTCCTGTGGTCGCGGTCCAGCTATATCGCAAATCACCACCAACTCTGACATTCCGGCACATCTCGCGCGCGTCGCGTGGGGCAGCCGGACCGCCCGGGGCCGGCCAGGGGTCCGGACATGCCGAGGGCCCGGCCGTGGCACGGCCGGGCCCCGGACAGGCAGGGGTGCGGGCGGTCAGTCCCCGATGCCCGCGAGGTCGCGCAGCCGGCGGGCCTGGGCCGCCCGCTCGGCGGCGCGCTGCTCCTCGTACGAGCGGCCGGCCGCACCCTGGAGCAGCGCCTTGGTCTCGGTCACCGCGTTGCGCGGGGCGGCCAGCAGGGCCGCGGCCAGGTCCCGGGCCGCCGCGTCCAGCTCGGCCGCCGGGACGGCGAGGTTGGCCAGCCCGGTCGCCACGGCCTCCTCGGCGCCGACCCACCGGCCGGTCGCGCAGATCTCCAGCGCCCGCGCCGGGCCGACCAGGTCGGTGAGCGGCTTGGTGCCGGCCAGGTCCGGGACCAGCCCGAGCGAGGTCTCCTTCATGGCGAACTGCACGTCGTCGGCGACCACCCGCAGGTCGCAGCCGAGGGCGAGCTGGAAGCCGGCCCCGACCGCGTGCCCCTGGACCGCGGCGATGCTCACCAGGTCCGCCCGCCGCCACCAGGTGAACGCCTCCTGGTACCCCGCGATGGCCTCGTCCAGCTCCTTGTCCCCCGCGGCGGCGAGCTCCAGGAAGGTCAGCTCGCCGGGGATCCCCTCGGGGCTGAACATCGCCCGGTCGAGCCCGGCCGAGAAGGAGACGCCCTCGGCCCTCAGCACGACCACCCGGACCGTACCGGGCAGGCTGCGCCCGGCCTCGGCCAGCGCCCGCCACATCGCGGGGGTCTGGGCGTTGCGGCGCTTGCCGTGACAGAGCGTCACCAGCGCCAGTTCGCCGTCGAGCTCCAGGCGGACTCCGTCCTGCTCCCACCGGGCGGAGTCGGGGTGGGCTGCGGGCACGGTCATGGGGATACCTCCAGCGAAGGGGCAGTGAACCTACTGGAGAGTAACAAAGCCGCGTCCGGGCGGACAGTACCGATTACCGGAGAGCGCCCGAAATGACGATCGGCGGCCCGGGAGACCCCGTCCGCCGATACGTCTGGAACTGTCGACTGCGCGTTCTGCTCGGTGGCGCACCCATGTCGCGCAGCCGCTCCGCGACGACCTGGGCCACCGCCGCCGACACATATGATGGATCGTCAGGAACCTGCTGCGGCAGTAGCCTTGCTCTTGCCACGCGTGGCACCACCGCGGCCCCGGAGAATGACCCCGGACTCGCTCAGCATGCGGTGCACGAAGCCGTACGAGCGGCCCGTCTCCTCCGCCAGCGCGCGAATGCTCGCCCCGGAGTCGTACTTCTTTTTCAGATCGGCCGCGAGCTTCTCACGCGCGGCACCTGTCACCCGGCTGCCCTTTTTCAGAGTCTCGGCCACCCGTGCCTCCTCGTAGCTGTGCTCGGTCAGATTCCCATGATCACCCATAGCCAGGCTCCTGGCCACCCATTCGACAAGGTCGATACCGGGAAAGCGCAGTCTGCCGGTGGTGCTCGCTGCGCACAAGGGCGCTCACACAGGGTGCACGCGCCCCCCACGATGCGCGTGTTCGATGATGAATCTGCTGATCAGCACAGCAGGCCCCGCCGCAAACCGCGGCGGGGCCCAGCAAAACGGAATCACCGGATCGGGAATTCCCACCGCTCCCCGAAGCTGAGTTTTTCTCGCCCGGACGGTGGATTCCGCGTCTACACCGGCGTCTACACCCGGCCCGGGCCGGGGACGGCTCAGGCCAGCGACACCAGATCGTGGTACGCCGGGCTCCACAGGTCCTCCACACCGTCCGGCAGCAGGATGATCCGCTCCGGCTGGAGCGCGTCCACCGCGCCCTCGTCGTGGGTGACCAGCACCACCGCGCCGGTGAAGGTGCGCAGCGCGCCGAGGATCTCCTCGCGGCTGGCCGGGTCGAGGTTGTTGGTCGGCTCGTCGAGCAGCAGCACGTTGGCGCTGGACACCACCAGCGAGGCCAGCGCGAGCCGGGTCTTCTCACCGCCGGAGAGCACCCCGGCCGGCTTGTCGACGTCGTCGCCGGAGAACAGGAACGAGCCGAGGATCTTGCGGATCTGCACCAGGTCGGTGTCGGGTGCGGCCGACCGCATGTTCTCCAGCACGCTGCGCCCGGGGTCGAGCGTCTCGTGCTCCTGGGCGTAGTAGCCGATCTTCAGACCGTGTCCGGCGATCACCTCACCGGTGTCCGGCTGCTCGACCCCGGCCAGCATCCGCAGCAGGGTGGTCTTGCCGGCGCCGTTGAGGCCGAGGATGACCACCCGGGAGCCGCGGTCGATCGCCAGGCCCACGTCGGTGAAGATCTCCAGCGAGCCGTACGACTTCGACAGGCCCTCCGCGGTGAGCGGGGTCTTGCCGCACGGGGCCGGGTCCGGGAAGCGCAGCTTGGCGACCTTGTCGGAGGCGCGGACCTGCTCCAGTCCGGACAGCAGCTTCTCGGCCCGGCGGGCCATGTTCTGCGCGGCGACGGTCTTGGTCGCCTTGGCCCGCATCTTGTCGGCCTGCGAGTTGAGGGTGGCGGCCTTCTTCTCGGCGTTCGCCCGCTCGCGCTTGCGGCGCTTCTCGTCGTCCTCGCGCTGCTGCTGGTACTGCTTCCAGCCCATGTTGTAGATGTCGATGGCGGACCGGTTGGCGTCCAGGTAGAAGACCTTGTTGACGACCGTCTCGACCAGGTCGACGTCGTGCGAGATGACGATGAAGCCGCCCTTGTAGGTCTTCAGGAAGTCCCGCAGCCAGGCGATCGAGTCGGCGTCGAGGTGGTTGGTCGGCTCGTCGAGCAGCAGGATGTCGGCGTCCGAGAAGAGGATCCGGGCCAGCTCGACCCGGCGGCGCTGGCCACCGGAGAGGGTGTGCAGCTCCTGGCCGAGGATGCGGTCCGGCAGGCCGAGCGCGGCGGCGATGGTGGCGGCCTCGGCCTCGGCGGCGTAACCGCCCTTGGTGAGGAACTCGGTCTCCAGCCGGGCGTACTTCTTCATCGCGTTGTCGCGGGTGGCGCCCTTGCCGTTGGCCATCCGCTCCTCGTTGTCGCGCATCTTCTTGAGCACGGTGTCGAGGCCGCGGGCGGACAGGATCCGGTCGCGGGCGAGCACGTCGAGATCGCCGGTGCGCGGGTCCTGCGGGAGGTAGCCGACCTCGCCGGAGTTGGTCACCGAGCCGCCGGCCGGCAGGCCCTCGCCGGCCAGCACCTTGGTCAGGGTGGTCTTGCCGGCGCCGTTGCGGCCGACCAGGCCGATCCGGTCGCCCGGGGCGATCCGGAAGGTGGCGGACTCGATCAGGATGCGGGCGCCGGCGCGCAGCTCCAGGGCGTTCGCGGAAATCATGGCTGGGGTTACTCCTGAGACGTGGGCATGGCGCGGCGGCCGGGCGGGGAGGGGGAGGCGGCGACACGGAACGGCGGGCCGCTACGGGCCCTGCCGGACGGCGCGCTAATGCCAGCGGAGAACAGCCATGCGGACCAGTCTACCGGGCCCGGCCGCGGACCCTCCGGGAGTCGCCGCCCCATCCGCCGGGACGGGACGGGAGCGTCACTTCGCGGGACAGGTGTCCTTCGCCGGGACCGCCGCGAACGGGGCCGCCGGGCCGCCGCAGACCGCCTCGGGCCCGCCCTTGCGGGTGTCGAACACGTGGCTGCCGACGATCGGGCCGTCCTCGACGGACACCCGGTGGCCGTCGAGACGGCGCAGCACCACGTCGGGGCCGGCGTTCAGCAGCGCGGTCTGGCCGCCGTCCAGTTCGAAGACGCTGATCGCGCCCGGGAGCGCCCGGCCGAGGCCGTCGTTGGTGCAGCCGCGCGGGATGAGCACCGCGTCGTCGGTGTGCACCGAGCGCAGCGGGTCGAAGGTGCAGCCCGCCGGCGGGCGGGAGTTGAACCGCAGGTCGCCGTCGCGGTCGCGGAAGCCCATGGTCAGCGAGGGGGTGACCACCGCCACCCAGGACTCCGCCACCGACACCGGCTGGAGCGCGGCGGCGGCCCGCTTGACGGCGGTCGCCCGGCGGTCGGCCTCGGAGCGGTCGGCGGCACCGGGCTCGCCCTCGGCGTGCAGCCAGTCGGCCAGGCCGGGGACCGAACGGTGCCAGCGCACCGAGTGGTCGCTGGGCCGGACCGAGGTGACCATGCCGTCGTCCCAGACCACCACGGCGCTCTCGCCGGCCATCGCCAGGTGCAGGGCGGTCGCGCCCTCCCGGCGGTAGGACCACAGGTGCTCGCCGGTGGCCGGGGCGTACGCCTCCAGGCCGGGGCCGACCTTCAGCTCCATGCCGCCGGTGTCCAGGGACTGCGCACCCGCCGGGCTGGCGTCCGCGCCGCCCGGCTCCGCCACCCGGTCGCCGAAGGGCACCGGCTTGTTCGCATGCGCAGCGGCGCCCGCGCCGAGGACCAGCAGGACGGCAACGGCGGGCAGGGCTGATCGGGGCGTGAGACTACGCAGCGGATTCCAGGACACGGGCGGAGCGTACCCTCCGCACGGATGTACGTCAGCTCGACGCGGCCGCTCCCCTGGCCGGGGCGAGGGGGGCCGACGCCCGCGGGCGCACACCGCTCACCTGCGGTTGTCAACAGGGGGTAAGCGCCGCCCGGGGCCGGGGAGCGGGCCGGCGGGCGCACCGGACTGTTACAGAGGTGAGACAGCGCCGCGCACCCGGCCGGCCGTCGCTGCCGTTCGTCGTACGACCTGCCACGAATGGGTGACATGAGGCTTTTCGGACGGCTGGTGCCCGTACTGTCGGGTCAGCCGTCCCACCCTCCCCGCCTGGAGAATCCATGCGACTCGGCCGCCTGGCGCTGGCCGCCTCCGCGCTGCTGCTGGTGACCACCGCGAGCGTCCCGTCCGGGACCCCGCTGAGCCAGACCGAGCGTCACGCCGCGTTCTCCTCGGACGCCGTCGAACAGCGTGGTGCAGCGCCCCGGCCGGTGGTGCAGCGGGCCCGGCACGAGGTGCCGTTCGGCGCGTTCGTCGGCTCCTGGGACACCTACATCCCGAACATCGCCAAGATGGCCCGCTGGCTGGGCGGCGCCAACATGCAGGTCGGCCACACCTACCTGGCGGGCAACGGCTGGAACGACGTCGAGGGCGAGGCGGTGGTGCTCGGGCTGTGGTCGCAGTGGCGGCAGGCCGACCCCTCGCGCCGCCTCGTGCTCGGCGTGCCGATGCTGGTCCCCAACGAGGGCAACGTCCCGGACGCCGAGGTGGCGCGACTGCTGGCCCGCGGCAACAAGGGCGAGTTCGACGCGCACTTCCTGAAGCTGGCCCGCAAGCTGACCGCGCTCGGCGGCGGCGACACCGTGATCACCCTCGGCTGGGAGATGAACGGCACCACCTACACCAGCCGCTGCCGGCCCGACCCGACGGCCTGGAAGGCGTACTGGCGGCGGATCGTCGGGGTGATGCGCTCGGTGCCGGGCCAGCACTTCAGCTTCGACTTCACCCCGACCCGCGGCCTGGACGCCATCCCCTGGACCCGCTGCTACCCCGGCGACGACGTGGTCGACATCATCGGCATGGACAGCTACGACCAGCCGGCCGGCGCCACCTTCGACGACTACGTGAACGAGCCGTACGGGCTGCAGGACCAGGTCGAGTTCGCCGCCAAGCGCGGCAAGCCGGTCTCGTACCCCGAGTGGGGGCTGTTCCGCAACGGCGACAACCCGGTCTTCGTGGAACGGATGGTGGACTGGATGCGCACCCACGACACCGCCTACCAGACCCTCACCGACTACTGCCCGCACGGCTTCTGGCAGTGCGACCGCAACCCCCGCTCGGCCGCCCGGTACAAGCAGCTGATGTCCGGCTCGGCCGGGGTGCCGGCCGGCACCGCCGCCAAGGCGCCGGCCGCCGCCCCGGCCGGCACCCCCGGGCAGCAGGCCTCAGCGCAGGCGGCGGGCCACTAGCGCGGCCTTCAGCCGGGGCAGCCGGCTGCGCAGCACCCCCACCACCGCCCGGCGCCCCCGGACCCGGAGCGCCCGCACGACGGCCGCCGGTGCCAGCCGCCCGGGGCCCAGCACCAGCCGCTGGTTGGACAGCTGGTCGGGGCGCCACCGCTGCTTGTACGGCTCCTGACCGCGCAGCAGGCTGAGCACCGGGATCCCGGCCTCCCGGACCTCGTCCAGCGCGACCCCGAACAGCAGCCCGGCGATGTCCAGGCGCTCGCGCAGCCCGGGGTGCGCGCCGTACATGTAGAGGCCGCCGAAGGCCGGGCAGAGCACCAGCAGGTTGACCGCGACCAGTTCGCCGTCCAGCCAGTAGCGGTGCATCGCGGCCCGGCCCGAGCCGACCAGCGCGGCGGTGGAGTCGGTCAGGTGGGCGGCGAACCGCTCGGTGCGGTGCTCCGGGGTGACCCCGCGGTCCTGCCACTGCAGGAAGTGCAGCCGCAGCAGCTCCCGGACCGCCTCCGGGACCTCCTCGGGCGCGGTCGCCCGGACCACCACCCCGGCCTCGGCGATCTTGCGCTGCTTGACCCGGCTGCGCTGGGCGGTCTTGCCCGGCAGCCGCTTCAGCAGCTCCTCCATCGGCACGGCGGGCAGGTACTGGCAGAGCGAGTCGTCGAACCGGTACCGGCGGCCGGGCCAGGCCCGGTGGACCCGGTGGACGGCCGCGTCCGGGTGCACCTCGCGCAGGTCCAGGCTGTGCCAGGGCCGGCGCAGCGGCAGCGCGGCGGCGAGTTCGGCGGCCGCGCGGTCGGCGCAGTCGTCGTCCAGCAGGACGTCGGTGAAGTCCACCAGGCCGCCGCCGAGGTTGGTCAGGCCGCCGAACGGGCCGCGGCGGCGCAGCGCCGCGGCGCCGACCAGCCGGCCGTCCCGGCGGACCAGCACCACCACCAGGCCGCCGGGCCGCCCGTACTGCCGCCACCAGGAGGCCAGCCAGCCGGCGGCCTGGAAGGAGGTGGCCGAGCCGCAGCGGGCCGCCAGCGCGTCCCACTCCCCGGTCAGCCGCTCCAGCGCGTCGTCCTGGCGCCGGACCTCGGTGGTCCAGACGGGCACCGCGGCCCGGGCCGGCAGGCCGGCCGAGGTCAGCTCGGTGGTCACCGGGGGCTCCTCGCCGCCGCCGGCCGCTTCGGGGCGGCGGCGGCCTCGGTACCGGCCGGTGCGGCGGCGGCAGGTTCGGTGGCGGCGGTGCCCCGCGGGCGCGGCGGGCCGGAGCGCTCCTCGGCCGGGGCGTCGGGCACCGCATCGGGCGACGGATCGGCAGCGGGCCGGCGGCGGGTCAGCATCACCAGCGCCCCCGCCAGCACGCCCGCCGCCGCGCCGACCCCGGTGTCCAGGGCGGCCGACGGCGTGGTCGGCTTCTCCGGCTCGGCGGCGGGCGCCAGCGGCACCAGCCGCACCCCCGTCTCCTTGCTGCTGGCGTTGGCGAAGGTGATCAGCGAACCGGCCACCGCGTCGGCCGCCCGGACCGCGTCCCGCGGCCGGCCGCCGGAACCACTGATGTCGATCACCGGTGCGTCCGGCGAGGTGGTGCCGCTGACCAGGCCCGCCAGCTCGGCGATGCTGTGCCCGGTCTGCGCCGCGGCCGCCGCCAGCACCTGCGGCTGCCCGGCCAGCCGGCCGTACGCCTGCGCGAAGTTGACCGCCGCGGCGCCGTCCCCCGTCTCCGCCGGGACCACCACCACGTAGGAGTCGGCGGTGTAGGAGGGGTGCGAGACGGCCGCGTAGCCGGCCCCGGCGACGGCCCCCAGCGGGACCGCCACGGCCACCGGCCACCAGCGGCGGGCCAGCGCACGGGCGCTTCGGCGCAGATCGGACATCGGTAGCTCCTCGCTCGACGCAGCGCCGGTACGTCCGGCCCGCTGCGGACTGACAGATGGTGGTTCAGACCCCGGCGCCGGCCCGGCGCCGCCGTCCGGCGGTGTCGGCGGGCGGCGCCAACCGGTCGTAGAGCGCGCCGAGTTCGGCGGCGATCCGGGTGATGTCGTAGTGCCGGACCGCGGGCGGCTGGGGCAGTGCGGCGCTGCGCCGGCTCCACAGCTCGCGCAGCGCGGCGGCGTACGCGGCCGGCTCCGAGGGCAGCCGGACCGCCTCCGGCGCGGCCTGCGGGCCGAGCCCGTCCAGCGCCGGGCAGGCACTGTGCCGCACCGGCAGTCCGGCGGCCAGCGCCTCCAGCACGGTCAGGCCGAAGGTCTCCTCGGCCGAGGGCGCGGCCAGCACGTCGATCGCGGCGAGCAGGTCGGGCACGTCCTCGCGCTCGCCGGTGAACAGCACGGTGGCGCCCACCCCGAGGCGTTCGGCGTGCTGCTCCAGCGCCGCCCGCTCGGGGCCGGCGCCGACCAGCAGCAGCCACGGCTCGCGCAGCGCCGGGTGGCGCTCGGCGACGGTGCGCAGCTCGGCCAGCGCGTCGATCAGCACGTGGAACCGCTTGCCCGGGACCAGCCGGCCGACCGCGCCGACCACCCAGGCCTGCTGCGGCAGGCCGAGCGCGGCGCGGAGGTTCTGCCGCAGGGCGTACCGGGAGGCGGTGGGCAGTTCGTAGCGGGCGGCGTCGATGCCGTTGGGCAGCAGGTGCACCCGGGCCGGCGGCACCCCCCAGTCGCCGAGGGTGCCGGCCACCTGCCCGGAGACCGCGATGGTGACGGTGCCGAGCCGCTCGGCCGCCAGGTACAGCGCCTTGACGCCGCGCGAGGTCGGCCGGCCCTCGATCACGCCCGGCTGCAGCGAGTGCTCGGTGGCGACCACCGGCCGCACCCCGGCCAGCCGGGCCGCCAGCCGGCCGTACAGCCCGGCCCGGTACAGGTGGGTGTGGACCAGGTCGTAGCCGCCGGAGCGGATCAGCCGGGTCAGTCTGGGCAGCACCGCGAGGTCCCGGTTGCCGCGCATCGCGAGGTCGTGCACGGTGACGCCGTCGGCGCGCAGCGCGGCGGCGACCGTCCCCGGGTTGGTGAGGGTGGCGACCTCGCAGCGGTGCTCGGGCGGCAGGTGCCGCAGGACCAGCTGGAGCTGGCGCTCGGCGCCGCCGGAGGCGAGGCCGGTGATCACGTGCAGGATCTTCATGACCGCTCCTCGCGCGGGCGGACCAGGGTGGTGCGGCGCAGTCCGGTGACGGCGTCGCGCAGCCGGTGGCGGCCGTGCTTGGCCAGCAGCCGCAGCGCTCCGTCGCGGTCGCCGACGTAGCAGCGCGGCAGGGCGAAGCGGCCGGTCAGCTGGGAGTGCTGGATCGCGCAGGCGTAGTCGTAGCCGGCGTCGCGAACCGCCAGGGCGGCGGGCAGGTCGACCGCGCCGTACGGGTAGCAGAAGCCGGTGACCGGGCCGCCGACCAGGTCCTCCAGCGCCCGGCGGCTCTCCCGGCACTGGGTGGCCAGCAGGTCGGCGGGCAGCCCGGGCAGCGCCTGGTGGCCGAGTCCGTGCGAGCCGATCTCCCAGCCCGCGGAGGCGAGTTCGGTGACCTGGTCGACGGTCAGCAGTTTCTTGCGGGGGCCCTCGGCGTCCCAGCCGTTCTCGGTGCCGAGCAGGTCGGGCACCACGTAGGCGGTGGCGGTGAAGCCGTACTCGCGCAGCACGGGCACGGCGTACCGGGCGAAGTCGGCGTAGCCGTCGTCGAAGGTCAGCCCGACCAGGCCGGCCGCCCGGCCGGCCCGGCGCGCGGTCAGCAGCTCGCGCACGCTGACGCCGCGCCGGCCGGTGCGGTGCAGCCAGGCCATCTGGGCGGCGAACCGCTGCGGGCTGACGGTGAGCAGGTACGGGTCCTCCTCCTCCTCGGCCACCGAGTGGTACATCAGGATCCAGGGGGCCGGCCCCACCGCCGGCTGGGCCGGCAGGAGCGGATGCCGGGCTGTTTCAGCGTCCATGGGGCAGCTTCCCTTCAGCGGCCGTGGCAGGGGGGTACAGGGCTCGGGCCAGGGCGCGGACCGGTCCGCGCACCTCGGCGGCGCCGAGTGCGGTGCCCACCGCCGCGTACACCAGGACGACGGCGGCGCCGCCGGTCACGGTGGACAGCAGCGGGTCACCGCTGAGCGTGGCGGCCAGGGTGCCGGCCGCGGCCGCGGCCACCGCGGCGGCCAGCAGCCGCGCCTGGCCGGCCAGCACCCGGGGCAGCCGCAGTGCGATCCCGCGCAGCAGCAGCCCGCGCAGCAGCAGGGCGGCGGTGGTGGTGATGCCGGCGGCGTTGCCGGCCGCGAGGCCGAGCGCGCCGAACCCGGGGGTGGCGGCGAGTCCCACGGCGACGGTGACCAGCAGCCCGAGGGCCATCGCGGCGACCGGGTACCAGTCGAGCAGCCGGCGGCCGCCGTCGTCGGCCTTCGGGCCGTCCGCCCGGCGGACCACCGGCCGCAGCGAGAAGAACGGGCGGACCATCACCCCGATCATGGCCTGGGCCGGCAGGCCGAAGCTGTAGACCCGGATCACCGCCGCGGTGGCCGCGGTGTCGGGCGCCCCGAAGGCGCCGCGCTGGAACAGCAGCGCCACCACCGAGGGGGCGCAGGCCATCAGGAACGCGGTGCCCATCAGCACCACGGCGGCCGCCTGGCCGAGGTCCTTCTCCACCCGGTCGCGGGCGGCCGCGAGGTCCCCGGCCGCCAGCGCCCTGGCGACCAGCGGGAAGGTCACGGTGACGATCAGGATGCCCGCCGTCATGGCCAGTTGGGAGACCTTGGCGGCGTAGTTGAGGTGCGAGATGGTGCCGGGCGGCAGCCCCGAGCCGAGGAAGCGCTCGATGAACACCTGGGCCTGCCGGGTGAGCGTGAACGCGGCCACCGGCAGTATCGCCAGCGGGATCAGCACCAGGCCGCCGTGGCCCGCCGTACCCCGCCGGCGGCGCCGCCGGCGGCCCCCGCGCAGCCGCCGCAGGAACGGGCCGACCAGCACGCCGGCCATCAGCAGGCTGCCGAAGGCGACCCCGACGGCGGCCGAACGCACCCCCAGGAACGCCTGCCCGGTCAGCAGCACCGCGAGGATGCCGAGGTTGTAGGCGACGTAGATGGCGGCCGGCGCGGTGAACCGGTGGTGCGCCCGCAGCGCCGACCCCAGGTAGCCGGCGACGCCGAACGGCAGCACGGTGAAGGCGGTGATCCGGGTGCAGCTGACGGCGAGGCCCGGGTCGGCGAGGCCCGGCGCCAGGACGGCGACCAGCTGGGGGGCGCCCAGCGCGACCGCGAGGGACAGCGCGCACAGCGCCAGCAGCAGCCAGGGCAGGGTGGCCCGGACCAGCTGCCGGACCGGGTCCGGTCCGGCCGGGCGCTCCTCGCGCAGTACCAGGGCCAGGCTGAACGCCGGGACCATCAGGAAGGACATCGCGTCCTCGATCAGCAGCGGCGCCGCCGTCTCGGGGACCGTCCAGGCCACCAGGAACGCGTCGGTGCCCTGGTTGGCGCCGAAGTAGCGGGCCAGCAGCAGGTCGCGCAGCAGGCCGAGGGCCGAACCGGCCGCGCTCAGCAGCGCGGTGACGCCGAACGCCTTGGCCAGGAAACCGCGCCGGCCGGCGGCGGGGGCGGCCGGCGGCGCGTCCCCCGCCGGGGCGCCGCCGGGCTGGGCGGCGCCCGCCCGGGCCGGCGGGACCGCCGCGACGACCGCCGGGGCGGGCTGGTCGGTGGTCATTCGGCGTACGCTCCGCGGGAGTCCGGTCCGGGTAGGGCGGACCGGACCGCCAGGCCCAGCACCACCGAGGTCAGCACCGTGGTGGTGCCGCCGATGTCGGCGTAGAGGAAGTCGACTGTCACCCAGCCGAGCAGGGCGAGCGCGGCCAGGCCGGGCCCGTCCGCGGCCCGGCGCAGGCAGCCGGCGAGCAGCGCGAGGAACAGCGCCGCGTACGCGACGATGCCGACCAGGCCCTGCTCGGACAGGACCAGGAAGTACATGTTGTGCGGGGAGAGCAGCGGTTCGCGCTGGAAGCCGATGGTGGCGTCGGCCGCGTCACTGCCGGAGGACAGCCGCAGGGGGGCGTGACTGTCGCGCAGCCGCTGGAACGCCTTCGGGCCGGCCCCCGTGACCGGGTGGTCCTGCCAGATCCGGCCGGCCGTCGTCCACAGGTCGTAGCGGTCGCTGACCGACTGGTCCGGCGCGGCGGACACCGAGCCGATGCTGCTGAGCCGCTCGGTGACGCCGGAGGCCCCGAGCCCGAGGCCGCCGACCAGCACCACGGCCGCGGCCGCGGTCAGTACGGCGCCGCGGACCGCCAGCCGGGCGTCGGCGCGCAGCAGCAGCACGGTGGCGGCGGCGCCGCAGGCGATCCAGCTGCCCCGGCTGAAGGAGACCGCGAGCGGGAAGGCGAGGAAGGCGGCGGCCCCGGTCATCGCCAGGCGCAGCGGGCGGCTGCCGGCCGGGCCGCGTTCGCCGAGCGCCAGGGCGAGGGCGGCCAGCAGGCCGAAGCTGACCACCGTGGACATTCCCATGATGTCCAGGGCGCCGAAGGTGCCGACCGCCCGGATCGGCTGCCCGGTGTAGGAGGCACCGGTGCGGGTGAGGTACTGGTGGGCGCCGACCACGCCCTGGACCAGGGCTGCGGCGACGAAGGCGCCGAGCACGAGCCGCTGGTCGCGGCGGTCCCGCAGGGAGCACACCACGGCGGCGGGGACCAGCACGAAGATCTGCACCAGCCGGACGAAGCCCGTGACGCTGGCCACCGGGTCGATCGAGGTGAGGGTGGCGGCGGCGGCCGCCAGCACGATCCCGCCGAACAGCAGGCACGCCCGGCGGTCCACCCGGGGGGCGCGGCCGCGCACCAGGTCGAGCGCGGTGAGCGCGACCAGGACCAGTGAGGCGACGTCGGCGGGGGTCACGTGCACGGCGGCCGTGACGTCCTTCTCGCCGGTCGGGACGCAGACCAGCAGGACGGTCGCGGCGGCCCACAGGCTCGGCCGTCGCGCCACTATGCTCGCCAGCCGACTCACCGTCAGGGTGCTGGCCGGGCTCGGACGCAGGAGTGCGAGGGCCATCTCAGCTCCCGTCCGGGTGGAGCATCAGGGCGGCCGTGCGGAGCAGGATCTTGGCGTCCTGCCACAGGCTCCAGCCTTCGATGTAGCGGTTGTCGAAGCGGGCCCGGTCCTCGATCGAGGTGTCCCCGCGCAGGCCGTTGACCTGCGCCAGCCCGGTCAGCCCGACCGGCACCCGGTGGCGGTCGGCGTACTCGGGGTAGACCTGGCCGAACCGCATCACGAAGTACGGGCGCTCGGGCCGGGGGCCGACCAGGCTCATGTCGCCGCGCAGCACGTTCCACAGCTGCGGCAGCTCGTCCAGCGAACTGCGGCGCAGCAGGCGGCCGACGGCGCCCATCCGGTGGTCCTGGGAGATGTTCCAGCGGGTCGCCGACTCGTGCTCGTTGCTGGGGCGCAGGGTGCGGAACTTGAGGACGGTGAAGGCCTTGCCGTCCAGGCCGGTGCGCTGCTGGCGGAAGAGCACGCCGGGGCCGGTGTCGCAGCGCACGGCCAGTGCGCAGACGGCCAGGACCGGTGCCAGGGCGAGCATGCCGAGACCGGAGGCGACGATGTCCAGGGCCCGCTTGGCGGCCCAGCCGGGGCGGCGCATCGCGGGCCGGGCGAGCGGCAGGCAGGGGAAGCCGTACAGGTGGTCGGCGGGGAAGCGGCCGAGTGAGCCGTACTCGCGCAGGGCCGGGACCAGCCAGACCTGGCAGCCCAGCCGGACGGCGTCGCGCAGGGCGGCCGCGGTCTCGGCCTCGTCGGCGGCGCCCTCGGTGGCGACCACGTGGTGGATCCGACGCCGGCGCACCTCCCGCTCCAGCACCTCGCGGCCGCCGAGCACCGGCAGCCGGGAGTCGCCGGCCAGCAGGACCGGGTCGGGGTCGACGTAGCCGACCGGGCGCAGGCCGTACTCGCGCCGCTCGGTGAGGGTGGCGGCGATCCGCTGGCCGAGTTCGCCGGCGCCGAGCACCAGCACCGGGCTGGGCCGGCGGCGGCGGACCTTGCGCAGCAGGTGGTAGGTGAGGGCGCGGCCGCTGACGGCGAGCAGCAGCAGGCCCGCCAGGAGGGCGGTGAGCCGGAGCGGGGTGGCCGGGCCGGAGCCGGGCCAGCGGCCGTCCAGGCAGGCGGTGAGGGTGACGGCGAAGGCGGTGGCCACGGCGGCCCGGGCGGCCAGCGCCGGGAGTTCGTCCAGGACGGAGAGGCTGAGCCGGTTGCGGTAGAGCCCGCCGGCCAGGTTGAGCGGGAGCAGCAGGGGGAGCAGGGCGGCGGCGCCGGTCAGCGGGTGCGGTCCCGAGGCGGTGGCGGCCGCGACGGCGGCCTGGGCGCCGCAGACCGCGAGGCTGTCGACGCCGACCAGGGCGAGCGGCAGGGCGACCCGGGAGCGGAACGGCCTGCGGTGCCGCCCGAGGCCGGGTGCGGAGCGGGTCCGCGGCGGGACCGGCCGATCGAGCACCTCGGCGGAGAGCCGCCGCGGCGCCGACAGGGATCTGCCCGGCCGTGGCACACTCTCGTGGTCAATGGTCATCAGCGCACGAACTCCCCTGCTGTGTACCCGCCATGACGGGACAGCCGGAGCCGGGTCGCACCAGCGCGCGGCGATCCCGGCCCGGTGGACGCGGTCCAGGTAAGCACCTGCTGCCTCGGACGGCTCTCGGCCCTCTCGCCGGTCGATCCACGCGGGATGGACCGGTGAGAATCGGAACGAAGCAGGCAAAATCAGACAATACCGAACGCCGCCTGGATGTCAGGAAGTTGACTTGCCATTTCATTCCACCTGCCCATTAATCAGACCGTCGGATTTGCACCTTCGGCCCAGCGGTCACGGCGCGAATTCGGCAGCACCTTCACCGCGAGCATTCACGGCGAGCATTCACGGTCTGAGAAACGATCAGGACCGCTCCGGGACACGGGGGGTCCGGCCGCCGGGCACCGCGGCGGCGCCCAGCAGCGCGTCGTAGACGTCGGCCACCTGGCGCACCACCTCGCGGATGTCGTGCCGGCCCGCCATGTGCGCACGGGCCTGCACCCCGCGGCGTTCGCACTCCCCCGGGTCGGCCAGCGCCGCCGCCAGCCGGCCGGCCAGCGCCGCCGGGTCCTGCGGCGGCACGAGGGCGGACGCGGCGTGGCCCGGCGGCAGGCACTCCCGGGCCCCCGGAACGTCCGAGAGCAGCACCGGACGGGCCGCGGCCATCGCCTCCAGCGGAGCCAGCGCCATCCCCTCCCAGCGGGACGGCAGCACCACCAGGTCGGCCGCCGCCAGCCAGGGACGCGGGTCCGCGACGTTCCCCGCCAGCCGCACCCCGGACGGGTCGGGCAGCGCCCGCACCAGCTCCGTCAGCACGGCCTCGTCCGGGCCGCCGCCGACCAGCGCCAGCCGCGCCCCGGGGACCCTGCCCGCCACCTCGGGCCAGGCGGCGAGCAGCACGTCCTGGCCCTTCTGGCGGCACAGCCGGCCGACGCAGACCGCGAGCGGGGCATCCGGGTCCACGCCGAGCGCGGTCCGCGCGGCCCGGCGGCCGGCCGCGTCCTCGGCGGCGAAGTACCGGACGTCCACGCCGTTGGGCACCACCCGCCAGTCGCCGGTCAGACCGGCCGCCACACCGTCCACCCGCTCCTGCTCGCTGACGCACAGCAGAACACGGGCCCAGCGGGTGGCGAACCGCTCCCAGCGCAGCGTGGCGGCCGCCAGCGGGCCGCCGACCGCCGCGAACGACCAGGCGTGCGGCTGGAACACGGTGGGCACCGCACCCCGGACCGCCAGCCGGCCGGCCAGCCCGGCCTTGGCGCTGTGCAGGTGCAGCAGGTCGGGGGCGGCCTCGCGGACGATCCGGCCCAGCCTGCGCACCTCGCCCAGGGTGCCGGGGCCGGGCGAACGGCCGGCCGGCCAGTCCAGCACCTCGGCCCCGACGGCGGCGGCCTCGGCGGCCAGCCGGCCGCCCGGCGGGCAGGCCACCAGCACCCGGCAGCCGGCCTCGCACTGGCCCCGGGCCAGGTCCACCACGACCCGGGCGACACCGCCGTCCACGGGCTGGGAGATATGAAGGATCGTCATGCGCACGGCGGCGAGCCTAGGTCCGGGGGCCATCGGATCCCGGGTCCCGTCACCCGTCCGGGGAAGCACGTCACCCGTACGGCGGGTGGGCCGTACGGGTGTGCGGGGGCGAGTGACGGGAGGCAGGCGCCGGACAACGGATGGCCGACAACGGATGACCGATGACAGAATCTGAAATCTGTCATCGGTCATCCGTTGTCGGCCATTGATCATCGGCCGGATGTCACCCGCCGGCCGTCAGGGATCGGCCGTCAGGGATCGGCCGTCAGGCCAGCTCGTCCGCGAGCTTGGCGAGCACCGCGTCGTGGATCCGGTTGAGGCCCTTGGGCGCGAAGGTCCGCTCGAAGAAACCACCGATACCGGTGGCGCCCTGCCAGCTCGCGTCCACCGTCACCCGCGCCGCACCCTCGCCCGCCGCGGCCACCGTCCAGGTGATCACCATGGTGGAGTTGGCGTCGGTCTCCACCAGCTGCTCCGGGCTCGGTGCCGAGACCGTGAACAGGCAGTCGCGCACCCGCTTCTCGGTGGCCTGGAGCCGCCAGTGCACCTGGGTGCCGGCCCCGGTGCCGCCGGCCTTCACCTCGTACTCGCTGTACTGCGCGGGCAGCAGGCGGGGACGGACGACGGCGTAGTCGGCCAGCGCCTCGTACACCCGCTCGGGGGTGGCCTGGTAGACGCGCTCGGTGGTGGCCTGCACCTTGCCCATGGGGCTGTTCTCCATTCACTGCGACTGCACTGCCGTTGCACTGCTGCTGCACTGCTGCGGGACGGTCCGTGTCTCCGGGCAGCCCGGCCGCCGGACGGTCGGGGTCAAGCCAACCACCGCCCTCGGCCGCGCCCCAAACCGGGCCCGGAAATCGGGCGCACCCCGCACGGCGGCCGAGTTAGGGTGGCCGGTGTGCTCGATCAGGTGACCGCAGTCCGCTATCTCGACCCGCTGCGCGCGGGCGGCTCGGTGCCCGGGGTGGTGGAGACCGACGACCTGGGCACCTACGTGGTGAAGTTCACCGGCGCCGCGCAGGGCCGGAAGGCCTTGGTGGCCGAGGTGATCGTGGGTGAGCTGGGCCGCCGGCTGGGCCTGCGGGTACCGCCGCTGGTCCTGGTGGACTTCGACCCGGCGGTCGCGGCGGACGAGCCGGACCCGGAGATCCAGGACATCCTGCGGGCCAGCTCCGGACTCAACCTCGGTATGGACCTGCTGCCCGGCGCCCGCGACTTCCGGCCCGGCCTGCTGGACGTCGACCCGGCCGAGGCCGGGCGGGTGGTCTGGCTGGACGCGCTGACCGGCAACGTCGACCGCACCACCGCCAACCCCAACCTGATGGTCTGGCACGGCCGCCTCTGGCTGATCGACAACGGCGCCGGGCTGGTCTTCCACCACCGCTGGTCCGGTGCCGCGGCCTCGCTGCTCAAGCCGTACCCGATGTCCGCGCACGCGCTCGGCGGCTACCACCCGGACGTGCTCGCCGCCGACGCCGCGTTGGCGCCCCGGGTCACCGAGGCACTGCTGCGCGAGGTGGTGGCCCTGGTGCCGGAGGAGTGGCTGGCCGAGGAACCGGGCTTCGGTTCGGTGGCGGAGCTGCGGGAGGCGTACGTGACGCAGCTGGCCGCGCGGGCGGCCGCCTCGACGGCCTGGCTGCCGACCTGCTTCGCCACCCCCGAGGAGCAGCGGGCCGCGGAGGCCGCACGGGCGGCGGCGACCCTCGCGGCCCGGCCCGACTGGCTGAAGCAGGTACCGAACCGGCACGGCCGGGCGCAGGTGGAGTCCGACTGGAGCCGCCACATCGGCTGACCGGCCCGGGCCCCCGGCCCGGCCACCCCCGAGACCGCGCACCCAGCACCTGGCACCCGGCAGCAGAGTGCCCCGCCCGGGACCAGGTCCGGGCGGGGCACTTCGGGCTCAGCGGCTCAGCGGCCCGACCGTCCGCGGCTCAGCGGATCAGAACCGCCACCACTGCGCGGCCGTCGCCGCGTTGATGATGCCCGCGCCGTAGAAGCCGTTGTTGGCGGTGCCGCCCTCGCAGACCCCCTTGAACGCGCCGTCGCCGCTCGGGTCGAAGACCGCCGGGCAGGCGTGGTCGTCGGCCTGGTGCACCAGCATCGCGCGCAGCTCGTCCGGGCCGGCCCACGGGTGGGTCGAGGCGAGCAGTGCGACCACGCCGACGGTGTGCGGGGACGCCATCGAGGTGCCCTGCATGTAGGCGTAGCCGCCGCGGACGGTGGAGAGCACCCGGCCGTTCTTGTCCGGGGTGTCCGGCAGCTGGTAGCGGGAGTCACCGCCGGGGGCGGCCACCGTCACCTTGCCCTTGCCGTAGCTGGAGTAGAAGGACTTGTCGCCCTTGACCCCCACCGAGCTGGTCACCACGACGCCGGGCAGCTCGGTCGGCAGCGACAGGCAGCTCTCGTCGATCGGCCGCGAGCCGGGGGTGGTGTCGTCGGGGCTGGTCACGTCGACCGTCTTGTGCGCGAGGTCGATGTTGTCGTTGCCGGCCGCGGCGACGTTGAGGACGCCGTTGCGCTGCGAGAAGGCGACCGCCCGCTTGACGGCCGTGGTGACGGCGGCCTGGTCGGGGTCGTTCTTGCAGTTGAACAGCCAAGGGTCGATGTAGTAGCTGTTGTTGGTCACCTTGAAGTGGTGCTCACCGGCCCAGACGAAGCCGCAGATGGCGTACTCCGGGTAGATGAAGCCGCCGTCGTCGACCACCTTGACCGCGGCGAGCCGCACGCCGGGGGCGATGCCCTCGATGCCCTTGCCGTTCTTGGCGGCCGCGATGGTGCCGGCCACGTGGGTGCCGTGGTCGCTGGTGGTGGGCTGCCAGGAGTTGAAGTCGGTGTTCGGGCGGCCGCCGTCGATGCAGGAGGCGGAGAGCGAGGCGTCCACGTTGGCGGCCAGGTCCTCGTGCTTGGCGTCGATGCCCGAGTCCAGGACGCCGACCACCACCCGGCGGCTGCCGAGGGTGGTCTCGTGGGCCTTGTCCACGCCGATCTGCCGCATGTCCCACTGGTTGGCCCAGAGCGGCTCGGAACCGTCCGCCGGGGTGGCGCCCGGGGAGACCCGCTCGACGGTGGACTCCACGTCCGCGGCCACGATCCCGGCGGTCCGGCTGGCGCCCACCGAGTCGATCCCCTTGACGTGCCGCAGCTTGGCCGCGAACCCGGTGTCGGTGGAGCGGGCGATCACCACGCCGATCTGCTCGTACGAGTAGACCACCGAGCCGCCGGCCTTCGCGATCTCCCGCTCGGCCTTCTTCACCTGGCCGTGGTTGGCCTGGGTGTTCACCACATAGCTGAGCAGCGGCCCGGGCGCCGGGTCCGATCCGGCTGCCGCGGCGGTGCCGGCCGGCAGCGCGATCGAGCCGGCGGTGGCGAGCGCGAGACCTGCCGCCGCGAGCCGTGCCCGACGTATCCGAGGAACTCTCATAGGGGATGGCCCTCCCGAGTCTCGTGGTGCCCCACTGATGGCAGGAACACGTAAGTGGGTGGGACGCTAGTGACCCCTCGATCGCTTCCGCAAGGGTGCGGACGGGGGTGATCGGCTCGCCCGCGCGGCCACCGCACCTGACCAGCTGGTGTGACGTCAGGTAGTTTCCGTGTCAGCTGAGATGTCCGTGTCCAGACCGTAGAGCCGGGCGGCGTTCCCCGCCGACAGCTGCGCCTGGATCCCCGCCGCGTCCGCCGCCGTGCACGCCCCGTCGCGCTGCCACCCCGCCAGCAGCGACCCCAGGGCGTGCCGGTACTGCGCCGCGCCGACCAGGAACAGCTCCGGCAGCCCGTACGCGTCCGTCGAGAACAGCACCTTCCCGAACGGTGCCAGTTCGAGCACCTCGCCCAGCACCTCGGCGGCCCGCGCACCGGTGTACGAGAGGGTCAGCCCCACGTCCAGGTGGACGTGCGGGAAGCAGTGCGCCAGCCAGGCGGCCTGACGGTGGTACGGGTAGCAGTGCAGCAGCACCAGCGGAACGCCCGTGGGCTCGACCGCCCGGACGAAGTCCACCAGCAGCGCCGGATCGGCGAGGTGCAGCCGCAGGTCCGGGTCGCCGAAACCGGTGTGCAGCTGGATCGGCAGCCCGAGTCCGACCGCCTGCCACAGCAGATGGCGCAGCAGCACCGGGTCGGTCAGCCGGGCCGCCGGGCAGCCCTCCCGCCGCCCGGCTGCCCGCTGCTGGGCGGCCCACCGCTCGGCCGCCCGGACCACCTCGGCCCTGCCGGGCGGGCGGGGGTCGATGGCCAGCCCGTGCCGGTAGGCCAGTACCGACTTCACCGCGACCACGCCCGCGCAGGCCGCCGCGAGCTCCTCGGCCAGCGCCTCGGGCCAGCGCCCGGGCGTCGCCCGGACCCGGGCCGCGACGCTCTCCAGCCGGACCACCTCGTACGTCCGGGCGCCCGAGAGCCGGGCGAGGGCGTCGAGCGGGAGCAGCGGGCGGCCGGCCGCCTCGGTCAGCCCGGTGTCCACCAGGCAGGCCGTCAGTCCGGCCGCCGCCAGTAGCCGGCGGCCGGCCTCGGGGGTGCCCAGCTCGCGCCGCCGGGCCAGGTACTCGGCCGGTTCCGTGTGCGCGGGCAGACCCAGGGCGGGCGGGCACCACCGCCGTACGGCGAGGCCCAGCGCGCTGCCGAACGGGCTGCAGCCGGGGGCGGGCGGCCGGTCGGACTCGGTGAGCAGCGAGGCGAAGACCCCGTCGTCCAGGGCTCCGTCGTCCAGGGCCGCGCCATCCAGGGCCCCGTCGTCCAGGGCCCCGTCGTCCGGCTCCTGCCCGCCGGGGGCGAGCACGCTGTGGCAGTGCTGGTCGATCAGCATCCGGTCACCAGCGCAGCCTGGTCGCGGCGATCACCTCGTCGGCGCCGACCCCGTCGAACAGGCCGATCTCGGCCTCCCGGACGGCCAGCACCGCGGCGTGCAGCTCCGCGCCGAGCGCCTCCCGGAGCAGGTCGGAGCCCTTGAACGCGGCGGCCGCCTCGGCGAGGTCGGCCGGCAGCCGCTCGGCGTAGCCGGAGTCGGCCGGGTCGCCGGAGACCTCGGGCGGCAGCCGCAGCCCGCGGTCGATGCCGCCGAAGCCGGCCGCCAGCACCCCGCCCACCGCCAGGTACGGGTTGGCGGCGGCGTCGAAGCACTTCACCTCGGCGTTGGCCTGCTCGGGGGTGGATCCGGGGATCAGCCGCAGCGCCGCCTCCCGGTTCTCCCGGCCCCAGCAGCGGTAGGGCCCGGACCAGCGGCCGGGCACCAGCCGCAGGTAGCTGGCCACGCTGGGGGCGCCGAGCGCGAGCAGGGCGGGCAGCTCGGCCAGCACTCCGGCCAGGAACGCCTCCCCCTCGACGGTCAGTCCGTACCGGCCGGGCCCGCCGCCGCCGAGGTTGCGTCCGTCGCGCCTCAGGCTGAGGTGCAGGTGCCCGCCGTTGCCCACGCCGTCGGCGGCCACGGCGGGCGCAAAGGAGGCCTCGAGCCCGTACCGGACGGACACCGCCTGCACCGTGTGCCGCACCAGGACCGCGAGATCCGCGGCCGCCACCGGACCGGCCGGGGCGAGCGACACCTCGAACTGGCCGACGGTGTACTCCGGGTGGATCTGCAGCACCGTCAGCCCCTGGTCGCGCAGGGCCCGCAGGACGTCCCGGAGATAGTCGGACAGTCCGATCAGCCGGCGCATCCCGTAGGCGGGCCCGGCGCCCGCGCCGTCGACCACCACCCACTCGACCTCGATCCCGGCCAGCACCTCCAGCCCCCGCCGCTGCGCCTCGGCGGCCATCCGGCCGGCGAACAGCCGCTGGCAGCCCGGATGCGGCTCGCCGTCCTGCGCGTACCGGTCGGCCGGCGCCCAGGCCCACCCGGGCTGGGCGGCGAGGACGGTGAGCGCGGCCAGGTCCGGGACCAGCCGCAGATCGCCGACCGGGCTGCCGGACGGGGCCATCGAGTCGTCCACCAGGAACGCGTCGAAGCACGGCGCCGCGCCCACGCCCCACTCCGCCGCGTGCGCCAACTGCTCGACCGGTACCGCCTTCACCCGGTGCACCCCGGCGTTGTCCACCCAGCCGAGGACCACTCCGTCCGTGCCGCCCGCGGCCAGGTCGTCGGCGGCCGTACGGGCCCGGGCGGCGCGCTCGGCGCGGGGCAGCATCGTGGTCATGCCGCCCATGCTGCCGGGCCGGCCGGACGTGCACCGAGCATCGGCCGCCCGCTCACCCGGACGGCGGACCGGATTCCCCACCCAAACCCGATGTGACCCAGCTCACACGGGGCGGCGAAATTTCCGGGGACTCGCTCCCCGTTTAGGCTAGAGTCGAACGAAGCGGGGACTCATTCCCCGGAAGCATCCGCCACCGGAACGAAGGGACGACCGATGACCACGACGACGCCACCGGCGCCCAAGCTCCGCGCGGACGCCACCCGCAACCGCAACCGCATCATCGAAGCGGCCCGCGAGGCCTTCGTGGAGCACGGCGCCGAGGTGGCGCTCGACGAGATCGCCCGCCGCGCCGGGGTCGGCAACGCGACGCTGTACCGCCACTTCGCGGACCGCCGCGAGCTGATCCACCACGTGACGCTCTCGGTCCTGGACCGGGTGGTCGAGCACGCGGAGCGCGCGATGGCCGAGGAGCCGGACGCCTTCGCGGCGCTGGTCCGCTTCACCCACGCCTCGGCCGACGAGCGGATGGGCGCCCTGTGCCCGCTGCTCTCCGAGCACATCGACCCGAACGACCCCGAGATGCACGACGCCAAGGTCCGCCTGCAGGAGACCACCACCGAGGTGATCACCCGGGCGCACCGGAGCAGCCAGCTGCGCGAGGACGTGGGGGTGGGCGACTTCGTGGTCGCCATCACCCAGCTGACCCGGCCGCTCCCCGGCACCCACTGCATCGACCTCGACCAGTTCGTCCACCGCCACCTGCAGCTGTTCCTCGACGGCGTGCAGGCTCCGGCCCGATCCACCCTGCCCGGCCGCGCCGTCTCCCTGGACGACCTGAAGCCGCGTTCCTGAGCCCTCCCGCACCGTCCGGCCCACCACGGGCCGCCCCTTTCTTCTCGCACCAATCGGTCTTCTCGCACTGTCCGGCACCAGCCGGTGCCTCTGCCCTGCCGTTCCGCTCTCTCGCACACAAGTGGGTATCC
This sequence comes from Kitasatospora sp. NPDC048540, assembly GCF_040651175.1. NCBI lineage: Bacteria > Bacillati > Actinomycetota > Actinomycetes > Kitasatosporales > Streptomycetaceae > Kitasatospora > Kitasatospora sp. NPDC048540. The sequence goes on along the minus strand of NZ_JBEZIR010000036.1, from coordinate 11,830 downwards.
CCATGTCTGAATCAGCCCTGCAGCCCGACCCCCGGCGGTGGAAGGCGCTCATCTTCATCGGCCTGGCCCAGCTGATGGTCGTCCTGGACGCCACGGTCGTGAACATCGCGCTCCCGTCCGCCCAGCGTGACCTCGGCATATCCGACGCCAACCGGCAGTGGGTGATCACCGCCTACGCGCTGGCCTTCGGTGGCCTGCTGCTGTTCGGCGGCCGGATCGCGGACCTCTGGGGCCGCAAGCGGACCTTCACGGTCGGCCTGATCGGCTTCGCCCTCGCCTCGGCGATCGGCGGCGCCGCCACCAACACCGCCATGCTGCTCGGCGCCCGCGCCCTGCAGGGCGTCTTCGGTGCGCTGCTCGCGCCCGCCGCGCTCTCGCTGCTCGCGGTGATGTTCACCGACGCCAAGGAGCGGGCCAAGGCCTTCGGCATCTACGGCGCCATCGCCGGTGGTGGCGGTGCCATCGGCCTGATCCTGGGCGGCCTGCTCACCGAGTACCTGAACTGGCGCTGGACCTTCTACGTCAACATCCCGTTCGCCCTGGCCGCCGTCGCCGGCGCCGTCCTGGTGATCCGCGAGCCGGTCGGCAGCCAGAACCGCAACCGTCTCGACATCCCGGGCGTGCTGCTGGTCACCACCGGCCTGGTCTCCCTGGTCTACGGCTTCACCCGGGCCGAGTCGAGCGGCTGGACCTCCGGCTCCACCCTCGGCCTGTTCGCCGCCGCCGTCGTCCTGCTGGCCGCGTTCGTCCTGGTCGAGAGCAAGGTCAAGGCCCCGCTGCTGCCGCTGCGGGTGGTCCTGGAGCGCAACCGCGGCGGTGTCTACCTGTCGCTGGGCCTCGCCGTGATCGGCATGTTCGGCCTGTTCCTGTTCCTGACCTACTACCTGCAGATCGTGCTCGGCTACACCCCCGTCGTCACCGGCCTGGCCTTCCTGCCGATGGTCGCGGGCATGATCACCGGCTCCACCCAGATCGGCGCCCGCCTGATGACCCGGGTCGCCCCGCGCTACCTGATGGCGCCCGGCTTCCTGGTCGCCTCCATCGGCATGCTGATCTTCACCCGGATCGGGGTCTCCACCTCGTACTGGGAGCTCCTGCCCGGCCTGATCCTGATGGGCCTCGGCATGGGTACCGCGTTCATGCCCGCCATGAGCATGGCCACCCACGGGGTGAAGCCGCAGGACGCCGGTGTCGCCTCCGCCATGGTGAACACCTCCCAGCAGGTCGGCGGCGCGATCGGCACCGCGCTGCTGAACACCATCGCGACCAGCGCCTTCACCGCGTACCTGGCCTCGCACCACAGCGGACCGGAGCCGCTGATCAAGCTCCAGGCGATGGTGCACAGCTACTCCACCGCCATCTGGTGGTCGGTCGGCATCCTGGTGCTGGCCGCGGGCATCGCCTTCACCCTGATCAACACCGGCCGCCCGGACGCCCACCAGGCCACCGGCGCCGACTCCGAGGAGCTCGCCGTCCCCGTGATGGCGCACTGACCCTCACCCCGCACACCACCACGGCCCGCCCGGTCCCCACCGGGCGGGCCGCGGTGCGTTCAGCGCACGTACTCCTCGAGCACCTCGGTGTCCAGCGTCACCGACACCGGCGCCGGCACCACCACCTCGTGCCCGTACGAGAGCGCGACCACGCTCCGGTACCGGCCGCCCTCGGGCTCGCTGTGTACGGTGGACAACCCGCGTGTCCCCGTGGCGGGTTGCCTCTTCCTACCCCGGGGTAACTCGGCTACAGTGACCGCACGCACCACTGCCGGGCTTCGGGAGCCGCACCGGCAGGGCCGCGGCCGTGTGTGATCGACGGCCGCCCTGGTGTTCTGCTTCCCGGCCCTCGGGGCCTCTTCAGCGCAGTACTTCAACGCAGTGCTCTCAGCGCCGCTTCAGTGTTCTTCCGGAGCGTCCGAGCACCACGGCACACCCTCAGCACGGCCGGAGCGGACCGGTCCCTGTCGGCATGCCTCGACACGTCATCTCCCGCCCCCGCGCCGCCGAACCCTCCTCCCGTACGGCCTGCCGCCCGCTCGACGCCGAGCCGGCCCCGCCGGTACCGGAGTGGCGGCGCGGGCCCATGACATAGGAGTCCGGACAATGGAGCGTCCCTTCCCCACCGTCGCCGTGGTCGGCCTCGGCACCATGGGTGCCGGCATCGCCGTCGCGGTGGCCCGCAGCGGCCGCCGGGTGATCGGCATCGAGGCCGACGAGGCTTCGGCCGCCCGGGCGCTGGCCCGGATCGAGGAGGCCACCGCGCACGCCGTCGAGCGCGAGCGGTTCAGTGCCGAGGACCGCGCCGCGCTGCTCGGCCTGATCTCGGTCGGCCACGACCTGGAGGCCGCCGCCGGCGCCGACCTGGTGGTCGAGGAGGTCCCGGAGCAGCTGGAGCTGAAGCGTCAGATCTTCGCCGAGCTGGACCGGATCTGCCCCGCCGAGACCGTCCTCGCGACCGGTACCACCGCGCTGTCGGTGACCCGGATCGCCGCGGCCACCGCCCGCCCGGAGCGGGTCCTGGGCCTGCACTTCTTCAACCCGGTGCACTCGATGCGGCTGGTCGAGGTGGTCCGCACGGTGCTGACCTCGCCGCAGGCCGCCGAGGACGTCGCCGCGCTCGCCCGCGAGCTGGACAAGGAGCCGGTGGCGGCGGGCGACCGGGCCGGTTTCATCGTCAACGGCCTGCTGTTCGCCTACCTCAACCAGGCCGCCGCGATGTTCGAGTCCCGGTACGCCACCCGCGAGGACATCGACGCCGCGATGCGGCTGGGCTGCGGCCTGCCGATGGGTCCGCTGGCGCTGCTCGACCTGATCGGCATCGACACCGCGCGCACCGTGCTGGAGGCGATGTACGAGCAGTCCAAGGACCGGCTGCACGCGCCCGCGCCGATCCTCGGCCAGCTGGCCTCGGCGGGGCTGCTGGGCCGCAAGTCCGGCCGCGGTTTCTACACCTACGAGGCCCCCGGGTCGTCCAAGGTGGTGGCCGGTGCCGCGGGTGCGGGCCGGGCCGGCCGGGTGGCGGGCCGCGAGGTGCGCAGCATCGGCGTGTGCGGTTCGGGCACGATGGCGACTGGCATCGTCGAGGTGCTGGCCAAGGCCGGGTACCCGGTGCTCCTGGCCGCGCGCAGCCAGGAGAAGGCGGACCGGGCGAAGGCACAGCTGGCGAAGTCGCTGGAGCGTTCGGTGGCCAAGGGCCGGCTGACCGCGGAGCAGCGGGACGCGGCGCTGGCGCTGACCACCCCGACCGGGCAGTACGCGGACCTGGCCGGGGTGGACCTGGTGGTCGAGGCGGTGGCGGAGGACCTGGAGGTCAAGCGGCAGCTGTTCGCCACCCTGGACAAGATCTGCAAGCCGGGCGCGGTGCTCGCCACCACCACCTCCAGCCTGCCGGTGATCAGCTGCGCGACCGCGACCTCGCGGCCGCAGGACGTGATCGGCATGCACTTCTTCAACCCGGCGCCGGCCATGAAGCTGGTCGAGGTGGTCTCCACGGTGCTGACCTCCGAGGACGTCACCTCGACCGTGCTTGAGCTGTGCGGCAAGGCCCGCAAGCACCCGGTGGAGTGCGGCGACCGGGCCGGTTTCATCGTCAACGCGCTGCTGTTCCCATACCTGAACGACGCGGTGCGGATGCTGCAGGAGCACTACGCGACGGTGGACGACATCGACACCGCGATGAAGCTGGGCTGCGGCTACCCGATGGGCCCGTTCGAGCTGCTGGACGTGGTGGGCCTGGACGTGTCGCTGACCATCGAGCAGGTGCTGCACCAGGAGTTCCGCGAGCCGGGGCTGGCGGCGGCGCCGCTGCTGGAGCACCTGGTGGCGGCCGGCTGCCTGGGCCGCAAGAGCGGTCGCGGCTTCCGCGACCACGCCCGCCGATGACCGGCCGGGCTGCGGGGCTGCCGGGCGGGGTGCCGTCCGGCCGCACCGTCCCGGGTGGCGCTCCCTCCGGTGTTCCCGCGGGTGTTCCGGTCGGCGGCCTCGGTGGCGGACCGGGTGCGGCCGGGGTCCCCGGGGTGCTCCCCGGCGGGCCCCGGCGGCCGGGCGGGCCGGCCTGGGGCGGCCCGCCGGCGGGTACCGGCGCGGCCACCCGCTGGCCGCGCCCGGCGGTGACCGCACCGGCGGTGCCGGTGCGCAGGCCGAGGCCGGCGGCGGCCGCCCCGGGGGCGTGTAGCGTTCCGGCCATGGATCGGGATCAGTCACCCTCGGAGCAGGACGTCGCGCGGCCGGCGGCGGTGGAGGCGGGAGCGGGCAGCCGCCGGGCGGCGGCCCAGCGGCAGCAGATGCGCCAGGACCTGGCGACCGCGGCCATGGAGCTGTTCGCCACCCAGGGCTACGAGGAGACGACGGTCGATCAGATCGCCGCCGCGGCCGGGGTCGCCCGCCGGACCTTCTTCCGCTACTTCCGGTCGAAGGAGGAGGCGATCTTCCCGGACCACGACGACACCCTGGTCCGGGTGGCCGACCTGCTGGCGAGCGCGGAGTCGGAGGAGCACCCGCTGGACGTGGTGTGCCGGGGCATCAAGGAGGTGCTCCGGATGTACGCCTCCACCCCGGCCGTCTCGGTCGCGCGCTACCAGTTGATCCGGCAGGTGCCGGCGCTGCGGGAGCGGGAGATCGCGGTGGTGGCCCGGTACGAGCGGCTGTTCACCCGGTACCTGCTCGGGCGCTTCGACGCGGCGGAGGAGACCCCGCCGAGCTGGCAGCGCGGCGGGGACGACGACTCGATGCTGGCCGAGGTGTCGGCGGCGGCGGTGGTCGCGGCCCACAACCACGTGCTGCGGCGGTGGCTGCGGGCGGGCGGGCACGGGGACGTGGAGTCCCAGCTGGACCACTCCTTCGACGTGATCCGCGGGACCTTCTGGCCGACCCCGCCGAGCGGTGCCAGGCGCCGCGGCACCCCGGTGGCACCGGGTGCCACAGGTGACCCACTGTCACCGGTCGAGGCGGCTGCGGTGAGCGCACTCAGTGCCAGCCCGGGCGGTGAGGTGCTCATCACAGTGGCCCGGACCGACGCCCCGCTGGACGTGGTGGTGGACTCGATCAGGGCGGCACTGACCGGCTCGCAGGCTGGCTAACGCAGGCCATCCGCACAGGTCACAGCAGATTCGAAGGCCCGTCCCGGTTTTCCGGGGCGGGCCTTCCCCATGCCGCCGGAGCGCCGGTCGAACTGTTATCGGGTTTCACCCGAACTGATGACACCCGGTGTCTTTACGAGTGGCACAGGGTGCCACTACTTTGTTACCCATCGGTCGCGGCGCCGCGGCTCCCCACCTCGGCGCGCCGTGTCCGCCGTCCCCGCACCGTTGGGGCCGGACCAGCACCACCACGGCGACCCACCCACCCGTCGCACCCGCAGTACCACCCACAGACCCTCAGCGAAGCCGGTGTCCGCTCCCGGCTCCCCCAGACGCCCTGTGCGCCCTCAACACAGGTACGCCTTCGGAGGCAGCCATGCAGGAAATCCTCGACGCGATCCTCAGCTCCGACAGCACCCCGGCGGACTTCGCCGCGGTCAAGCTCCCGGAGTCCTACCGCGCCGTCACGCTCCACAAGGACGAGGAGCAGATGTTCGCGGGCCTGGACAGCCGCGACAAGGACCCCCGTAAGTCCCTGCACCTCGACGAGGTCGCACTCCCCGAGCTCGGGCCGGGCGAGGCCCTGGTCGCCGTCATGGCGAGCTCGGTGAACTACAACACCGTGTGGAGCTCGATCTTCGAGCCGGTCTCCACCTTCGGTTTCCTGGAGCGCTACGGCCGCCTGTCGCCGCTGACCAAGCGTCACGACCTGCCGTACCACATCCTCGGCTCGGACCTCGCGGGCGTGGTCCTGCGCACCGGCGCCGGCGTCAACGCCTGGAAGCCCGGCGACGAGGTCGTCGCGCACTGCCTCTCGGTCGAGCTGGAGTCCCCGGACGGCCACAACGACACGATGATGGACCCGGAGCAGCGCATCTGGGGCTTCGAGACCAACTTCGGCGGCCTGGCCCAGATAGCCCTGGTGAAGACCAACCAGCTGCTGCCCAAGCCCAAGCACCTCACCTGGGAGGAGGCCGCCTCCCCGGGCCTGGTCAACTCCACCGCCTACCGCCAGCTGGTCTCCCAGAACGGCGCCGGCATGAAGCAGGGCGACAACGTGCTGATCTGGGGCGCCAGCGGCGGCCTCGGCTCGTACGCCACCCAGTACGCCCTGGCCGGCGGCGCCACCCCGATCTGCGTGGTCTCCAACGAGGCGAAGGCCGAGATCTGCCGCGCCATGGGCGCCGAGGCGATCATCGACCGCAGCGCCGAGGGCTACAAGTTCTGGAAGGACGAGCACACCCAGGACCCGCGCGAGTGGAAGCGCCTGGGCTCCAAGATCCGCGAGTTCACCGGCGGCGAGGACGTGGACATCGTCTTCGAGCACCCGGGCCGCGAGACCTTCGGCGCCTCGGTGTACGTCACCCGCAAGGGCGGCACCATCGTCACCTGCGCCTCCACCTCCGGCTTCATGCACCAGTACGACAACCGCTACCTGTGGATGTCGCTGAAGCGCATCGTCGGCTCGCACTTCGCCAACTACCGCGAGGCCTTCGAGGCCAACCGCCTGGTCGCCAAGGGCAAGATCCACCCGACCCTGTCCAAGGTCTACTCCCTCGAGGAGACCGGCCAGGCCGCCCTCGACGTCCACCACAACAAGCACCAGGGCAAGGTCGGCGTGCTCTGCCTCTCCCCCGAGGAAGGCCTGGGCGTGCGCGACACCGAGCTGCGCGCCAAGCACATCGACGCGATCAACCGCTTCCGGAACATCTGATGGCCGACCGCGACCGCCCCTGGCTGATGCGCACGTACGCCGGCCACTCCACCGCGAGCGACTCCAACGCGCTCTACCGGCGGAACCTGGCGAAGGGCCAGACCGGCCTGTCGGTCGCCTTCGACCTGCCCACCCAGACCGGCTACGACTCGGACCACATCCTGGCCCGCGGCGAGGTCGGCCGGGTCGGCGTGCCGGTGGGCCACGTCGGCGACATGCGGACGCTGTTCGAGGGGATCCCGCTCGAACAGACCAACACCTCCATGACGATCAACGCCACCGCGATGTGGCTGCTGGCGCTCTACCAGGTGGTCGCCGAGGAGCAGGGCGCGGACATCGCCAAGCTCACCGGCACCACCCAGAACGACATCGTCAAGGAGTACCTGTCGCGCGGGACGCACGTCTTCCCGCCCGGCCCGTCGGTCCGCCTGATCACCGACATGATCGCCTACACGGTCGCGCACATCCCCAAGTGGAACCCGATCAACATCTGCAGCTACCACCTGCAGGAGGCCGGGGCCACCCCGGTCCAGGAGATCGCGTACTCGATGTGCACGGCGATCGCGGTGCTGGACGCCGTCCGCGACTCCGGCCAGGTGCCGCCGGAGCGGATGGGCGAGGTGGTCGCACGGATCTCCTTCTTCGTGAACGCGGGCGTCCGCTTCATCGAGGAGATGTGCAAGATGCGGGCGTTCGGCCGGCTCTGGGAGAAGGTCACCCGCGAGCGGTACGGCATCCAGGACGCCAAGCAGCGCCGGTTCCGCTACGGCGTCCAGGTCAACTCGCTCGGCCTGACCGAGGCCCAGCCGGAGAACAACGTCCAGCGGATCGTGCTGGAGATGCTCGCCGTCACGCTCTCCAAGGACGCCCGCGCCCGCGCCGTCCAGCTGCCCGCGTGGAACGAGGCGCTCGGCCTGCCCCGCCCCTGGGACCAGCAGTGGTCGCTGCGGATCCAGCAGGTGCTGGCCTACGAGTCCGACCTGCTGGAGTACGGCGACATCTTCAACGGCTCCGAGGTGATCGAGGCCAAGACCGCCGAGCTGCTGGCGGGCGCCGAGGCCGAGATCGCCAAGGTGCTGGAGATGGGCGGGGTGATCCCGGCCGTCGAGTCCGGCTACCTCAAGTCCAACCTGGTCTCCTCGCACGCCGCCCGGCGGGCCCGGATCGAGGCCGGCGAGGACAAGATCATCGGGGTGAACTGCTTCGACACCACCGAGGAGAACCCGCTCACCGCCGACCTCGACACCGCCATCATGGTGGTCGACCCGGCCTCCGAGCAGTCCGTCCTCGCCTCGCTGGCCGCCTGGCGCGAGGGGCGCGACGAGACGGCCGTGCAGACCGCGCTCGCCGAGCTCAAGGCCACCGCCGCCACCACCGACAACCTGATGGCCGCCACGCTGGCCTGCGCCCGCGCCGGGGTCACCACCGGCGAGTGGTCGTTCGCCCTGCGCGAGGTCTTCGGCGAGTACCGCGCCCCCACCGGGGTCGGCGGTGCGCCGGTGGCGGTGGCCGCCGAGCCCGGCGGCGAGCTCGCGGCGGTCCGCGAGGCGGTCGCCGCCACCGCGGCCGAGCTGGGCACCGGCAAGCTGCGCCTGCTGGTCGGCAAGCCCGGCCTGGACGGCCACTCCAACGGCGCCGAGCAGATCGCGGTCCGCGCCCGCGACGCCGGCTTCGAGGTGGTCTACCAGGGCATCCGGCTCACCCCGGAGCAGATCGTCTCCGCGGCGGTCGCCGAGGACGTGCACTGCGTGGGGCTGTCGATCCTCTCCGGGGCGCACCCGGAGCTCGTCCCGGACGTCCTGCACCGGCTGCGCCGGGCGGGGGTGGAGGATGTGCCGGTGATCGTCGGTGGCATCATCCCGGCAGCGGACGCCGAGACTCTCAAGGCCGCCGGTGTCGCCGCGGTCTTCACACCCAAGGACTTCGGCATCACCACCATCATCGGCCGGATCGTGGACGAGATCCGGCTGGCCAACAGGCTTCAGCCCTGGGCCGCCGCCACCGCTGCGACCAGCTGACCCGGGAAGGACCAACCACCCTCATGACCAACGTCAACCGCCTCCGGCCCCGCCGTTCCTGCCTGGCCGTACCCGGCAGCAACCCGCGCTTCCTGGAGAAGGCCCAGGGCCTGCCGGCCGACCAGGTCTTCCTCGACCTCGAGGACGCCTGCGCCCCGCTGGTCAAGGAGAGCGCCCGGCACCACATCGTCGACGCCCTCAACAACGGCGACTGGGGCAAGAAGACCAAGGTCGTCCGCGTCAACGACTGGACCACCCACTGGACGTACCGCGACGTCATCACCGTCGTGGAGGGCGCCGGCCCGAACCTCGACTGCATCATGCTGCCGAAGGTCCAGGACGCCGAGCAGGTGAAGGCGCTCGACCTGCTGCTCACCCAGATCGAGAAGACCATGGGCTTCGAGGTCGGCAAGATCGGCATCGAGGCGCAGATCGAGAACGCCAAGGGCCTGATCAACGTCGACGCGATCGCCACCGCCTCGCCCCGGCTGGAGACGATCATCTTCGGCCCGGCCGACTTCATGGCCTCGATCAACATGAAGTCCCTGGTGGTCGGCGAGCAGCCGCCCGGCTACGACGCCGACGCCTACCACTACATCCTGATGCGCATCCTGATGGCCGCCCGCGCCAACGACCTGCAGGCCATCGACGGCCCGTACCTGCAGATCCGCAACGCCGACGGCTACAAGGCCGTGGCCCGCCGGGCCGCCGCCCTCGGCTTCGACGGCAAGTGGGTGCTGCACCCGGACCAGGTCGGCGCGGCCAACGAGATCTTCTCGCCCTCGCAGGAGGACTACGACCACGCCGAGCTGATCCTGGACGCCTACGACTGGTGCACCTCGGAGGCGGGCGGCGCCAAGGGTTCCGCGATGCTCGGTGACGAGATGATCGACGAGGCCAGCCGCAAGATGGCCCTGGTGATCTCCGGCAAGGGCCGCGCCGCCGGTATGGAGCGCACCTCCAAGTTCGAGCCCCCGCAGGCCTGACCCCCAAGGACACTCCCATGCAGTTCGGACGCACCTACGAAGAGTTCGAGGTCGGCGCGGTCTACAAGCACTGGCCCGGCAAGACGGTCACCGAGTACGACGACCACCTCTTCTGCCTGCTGACCATGAACCACCACCCGCTCCACCTGGACACCAACTACGCGGAGAAGACCACCGACTTCGGCCGCAACGTCGTGGTGGGCAACTACGTCTACTCGCTGCTGCTCGGCATGTCCGTCCCGGACGTCTCCGGCAAGGCGATCGCCAACCTGGAGATCGAGTCGCTGCGCCACGTGGCGCCGACCTTCCACGGCGACACCATCTACGGCGAGACCGAGGTCCTCGACAAGTGGCCGTCCAAGTCCAAGGACGACCGCGGCATCGTCTACGTCGAGACCAAGGGCTACAAGCAGGACGGCACCGTGGTCTGCATCTTCCGCCGCAAGGTGATGGTGCCGACCGAGACCTACATCAAGGAGCGCGGCGGCGAGCAGCCCGGCCGTCCCACGCCCCTGTCCTAGACCCCGGACGGGTAGGCCGCCGTCATCGGCCGATCCCCACCCGGTCCAGGGGGCTCCGCGGAAGTCACGCCCGTGGAGCCCCCCACATCTCCCCCCACCCTCATTGCCGTAGATGCAGATTCGGAGCCGCACGATGGGACGCCTCGCACAGACCGACGGCCTGACCGAGATCCAGCGGGACATCCTCGCCACCGTGCGGGACTTTGTCGACAAGGAGATCATTCCGGTCGCCACCGAGCTGGAGCACAAGGACGAGTACCCGACCGCGATCGTCGAGGGGATGAAGCAGCTCGGCCTGTTCGGCCTGACCATCCCGGAGGAGTTCGGCGGCCTGGGCGAGTCCCTGCTGACCTACGCCCTGGTGGTCGAGGAGATCGCCCGCGGCTGGATGTCGGTCTCCGGCATCGTCAACACGCACTTCATCGTCGCCCACATGATCAACGCGCACGGCACCCAGGAGCAGAAGGAGTACTTCCTGCCCAGGATGGCGGCCGGCGAGATCCGCGGCGCCTTCTCGATGTCCGAGCCCGGCCTCGGCTCCGACGTCTCGGCGATCTCCACCAAGGGCGTCAAGGACGGCGAGTTCTACGTCCTGAACGGCCAGAAGATGTGGCTGACCAACGGCGGCACCTCGACCCTGGTCGCGGTCCTGTGCAAGACGGACGAGGGCGGCTCCTCCCCGTACAAGAACATGACCACCTTCCTGATCGAGAAGACGGCCGGCTTCGGGCCGAACGAGACCGTCCCGGGCCTGACCGTGCCCGGCAAGATCGAGAAGATGGGCTACAAGGGCGTCGACACCACCGAGCTGGTGCTCCAGGACGTCCGGATCCCGGCCGACCGGATCCTCGGCGGGGTCCCCGGCAAGGGCTTCTACCAGATGATGGACGGCGTCGAGGTCGGCCGGGTCAACGTGGCCGCCCGCGGCTGCGGGGTCGCCCGGCGCGCCTTCGAGCTCGGCATCCAGTACGCCCAGCAGCGCTCCACCTTCGGCAAGAAGATCGCCGAGCACCAGGCGATCCAGTTCAAGCTCGCCGAGATGGCCACCAAGGTCGAGGCCGCGCACCAGATGATGGTGATGGCCGCCCGCAAGAAGGACAGCGGCGAGCGCAACGACCTGGAGGCCGGCATGGCCAAGTACCTGGCCTCCGAGTACTGCAAGGAGGTCGTCGAGGACTCCTTCCGGATCCACGGCGGCTACGGCTTCTCCAAGGAGTACGAGATCGAGCGGCTCTACCGCGAGGCGCCGATGCTGCTGATCGGTGAAGGTACGGCGGAGATCCAGAAGATGATCGTGGGCCGCCGCCTGCTGGAGGAGTACCGGCTCGCCGACTGAACCTTCCGTCCCGGCGGGGTGCGGGCGTGCGGGCCCGCACCCGGCCTCCGCGCACCGGCGCGGGGCCTGGTCAGCCTCCGCGCCGGCTCAGCCCTGGTCCCGGTAGCCTTCCAGCAGGCGCAGCCACACCTCGCTGACGGTGGGGAACGACGGCACCGCGTGCCAGAGCCGTTCGAGCGGC
>NZ_JBEZIR010000035.1:0-73793 GCF_040651175.1 Kitasatospora sp. NPDC048540 | reverse complement strand
CCGCGGCGCCGCCGGCGACCGCGGCCGCCGCGGTGCGCGGCCCGATGCCTCCGCACGCCCACACCGGTACCCCGAGCTCCGGGGCGCCCAGTAACTGCTGGAGCAGCACGAAGGTGCTCAACTCGCCGACCCGGCCGCCGCTCTCGGCCCCGCGGGCGATCAGGCCGTGCGCCCCGGCGCCGACGGCGGCGCGGGCCTGGGCCAGGTCGGTCACCTCGGCCAGCAGGCGGTAGCGGGTGCCGAGCGGTCCGAGGTCCCAGCCGGGCAGGTCCGCGGGCAGGACGAGGGTGTGCGGTGCGGCCGCGCCGGGGGTGTCGAGGTCGGCGGGCGAGAGCCGGCAGCCGGGTTGCACCCGCAGGCCGAAGCGGCCCGGGGCGCGTTCACGGAGTGCGGCGAGCTGCTCGCGGGCGTGCCGGTCGCCGGTGCCGAGGTCCAGTACGCCGAGCGCTCCGGCGCGGCAGAGGGCCTCCGCTAGGCCGGCGTCGGGTTCGAGGAAGGGGGTGATCCCGATGACGAGGTCGGCCGGCGGAAAAGTGGGCCTCATGGGCTCTCCGAGGGTGAGTCACGACGCGGTTGGGGGCATGTGCGACTCCCGGGCCGGGGCGCACGGGGGCTGCTCCTCCGCGGGGTGTTCGGAGGTGCCGTGCGACTTGACCCGGTCCGGTTCAGAACCGAAGCTACCGATCGGTAGCGCACGCCAGGTTAAGTCCTGGTTGCAGGTCCATGTCAATGCCCCGTTGGGGTAGGGTCGTTGACGCTCTGCCGCTCTCCCGGCGGGCGGCGCGGGCGTCCCCCGTGTCGTACGCGTGTGCCATACTCCGTCGGATGCCGCAGACACGGGCGGAACTTCCCCGCCACCTCGAGGTCGAGGCGCCCGACGGTGCCGCCTTCCCGCTGCACGGGCTGGCCCAGGACGATCCGGGTGCGCCGGTGGTGCTGGTCTCCCCGGCCATGGGCACACCGGTCGGGTTCTACCGGCGGTTCGCCGAGCACCTGCACGCCGCCGGCGCCACCGCACTGGTGCTGGACCACCGGGGGAGCGGCGCGCGCGGGCAGGTGCCCCGCACCACCGGCTACCGCCAGCTCACCGACGACCTCGGCGCGGCTGTCGCCGTCATCCGTACGCGCCTGCCGCAGGCCGCCCTCACCGTCTGCGGGCACAGCCTCGGCGGGCAACTCGCCCTCGTCCAGGCCGCCGAGGCGGCCGAACGCGGCACTCCCGCGCCCGACGCCGTCGCCCTGGTCGCGGCCGGATCCGTCTACCACCGCGCGTACGGCCGGCGGGCCCCCGGGCTGTTCGTCGCGAGCCGGCTGATGGCCCTCACCGCCGCCGCGCTCGGCCACTGGCCGGGCCACCGGCTCGGCTTCGGCGGCCGCCAGCCGGCCGGCGTCATCATCGACTGGGCCCACCAGGCCCGGACCGGCCGCTACCGGCTGGCCGGCGCCGACATGGAGGACACCCTGCGCGGCCTGCGGGTGCCGGTGCTCGCGGTGGACGTGGAGGGCGACCGCCTCGCGCCGCCCGGCGCCGTCGACCACCTCTGCGGCAAGGTGCCGAACGCGCCGGTCGACCGCCGCGGCTACACCGCCCGGGACGCGGCCGGCGGCCCCCTCGACCACTTCCGCTGGGCCCGCCACGCCGCCCCGCTCGCCCGCGACCTGGTCGCCTGGACCCGCGGCGCCCACCCGGACACGGCCGGCGGGCCGCGCTAGGCGGTGTCCGACGGTTCGCGTCGGATCGGTGCGCGGCGTCGGGCGCCCGGCCGGGCGGGCCGGCGGAGCGCCCTCGTCCGGCCGTACCCGGGCGATTCGCCGGCGCGTCCAGGTGGGGCTCAGGAGCCGTCCGGTCGGTCACCTGTGATCAGGCCGGGGTCTCCGGTGCTTCGTGAAGCCGGCTCAGCAGGGCCAGCAGTTGCCGCTGCTCGTCCGGGGTGAGGGGTGCCAGCAGCTCGGCGTTGGCGGCCTCGGCCAGGGCTCCGCAGCGGGTGAGGGCGGCCGTGCCCTCCGGGGTGACGGTGACGGCGTTCTTGCGGCGGTCCGAGGGGTGGGGGGCGCGCAGGACGAGGCCCTCCTTCTGGAGGTGGTCGAGGAAGCCGACCATGTCCTTGGGGTCGACGCCCAGCCGACGGCCGAGGTCGGCCTGGGTGGCGGGCCCGTACTCGGCCGTCGCGGCCAGTACCGCGTGGTGCATGAGCTTCAGCCCCTCCGCGGCGATGGCGTCGGCCACCATAGCCCGGCCGCGCGCCGCAACACGGCCGACGAGCCACGTGGGCAGGGACTGGATGCGTCGGAGGTCGGAGGTCATGGACCCAGACTATCCAAAAGTCATTGGACTTCCCAATGAAACTCGCCCTATCGTTGGGGCATCCAATGAGTCCGGATCGGGGAGGTCCTGTGCTGCGCATCCGCCATGAGGTCGACGGTGGAGCCGAGTTGCTGTTCGCCGAGGAGGCCGACCGGCCCGAGGCGGCAGCCGGAGAGGTGTTGATCCGGGTCGAGGCGGTCGGGGTGACCCTGCCCACCGTGCGCAAGGTGCGGGAGGGCAGCGGGCCGGTCCCGCTCGGCGGCGAGGTCGCCGGGGTGATCGTCGCCCTGGGTGCGGGAGTCACCGCCTTCGGCGTCGGGGACCGCGTCACCGGGCTGTGCTTCGCCGACGCCTACGCCGAGTTCGCGGTGCTGAACACCGCCATGACGTCCCCGATCCCGGACGGCGCGCCCGCCGTGGAGGCGGTCGCGCTGGTCCGCAGCGGGCTGGTCGCGCGCGGTGCCTACGAGGCCGCGCGTGTCGAGCCCGGCGAGTCGGTCCTGGTCACGGCGGCGGCCGGCGCCGTGGGCACGCTCGCCCTTCAGTACGCCAAGGCCGGTGGGGCGGCACGCGTCGTCGCCGCCGTCAGCAGCGCCGACAAGGCCGACTTCGTCCGAGGGCTGGGCGCCGACGAGGTCGTCCGCTACGAGGACGCCGACTGGGGCGCCCCGTACGACGTCGTACTCGACGGCGTCGGCGGTGACCTTCTCGGCCCCGCTGTACGGGCCCTGGCGACGGGCGGCCGGCTGGTGGCCTTCAGCTCGGGCGGCGGCACGGTGGAGGCGTACGAACTCCTGGTCCGCGGAGCGTCGGTGATCGGCTTCCAGATGCGGGCCATCGCCGTCGGCAAGCCCGAACTCTACGACCGCTGGCGGCGCGAGCTCTGGCAGATGCGCGACGCGGGCGCCCTGCGCACCGTCGTGCACGAGGAGATCCCCCTCGACGATGCCGCCCGGGCCCACGCCCTGATCGAGCAGCGCCGCAACCTCGGCAAGGTCGTCCTGGTCCCTCGGGCGCCGTCCCGGTGATCACGGGCGACGCCGGATCACCGACGCCGCAGCGGTGCCGCTGCCGAGGAACACGCAGACGCGTGTGATCACCCCGATGCCCCACCGTCGTGGCCGCCCCCGGCACCCCGCGCCCGCCACGGCCCGAGGTGCCGTCCCGACCGTCCCGACCGTGCCGCGGGCCCTGACGGCCGGGTGGGTGGCGGGGGTTCAGGTGCCGGCCGGTGCCGTGGCCCGGCTCGGGGTCCGCCGGTGGGCGGTGGCGCGGTGCGCCCGTTCGACGGCCTGGCCCCAGTACGTCCCCGTGACCATGAGCACCGCGCCCAGCGCGGCGAACACGCCGAACCTCTCCCCGCCCAGGCAGATGCCGACCGCCACGGCCCAGACCGGCTCGGTGCCCAGCAGCAGGCTGGCCCGGCTGGCCGAGGTCCGCTGCACGGCCCACGTCTGGGCCACGAACGCGAACACGCTGCAGAACAGCGCGAGGTACCCGAGCTGCGCCCAGGCCGCGGCGGGCGCCTGGGCCAGTGCCGGCACCCCGCCCGCGGCCGGCAGCGCGAACAGTGCCGTCCCGACCACCGTCTGGACCGCCGTCAGCTGCATCGGCCGCACGGGGTGCCGGGCCGTCAGGCGGCCCACCAGCGCGACATGGGCCGCGCGGACCACCGCGGCGAGGAGCATCAGCAGGTCGCCGGTGCCCGGCCGGTGGAAGCCGTTGCCGGACATCAGCAGCCCGACGGCCAGCAGGCACACCGCCGTCGCGGCGAAGAACCGGGGCGGCAGCGGGCCGGTGCCGGCCGAACGGTCCAGCAGCGGTGTGAGCACGATGGTCAGACTGATGATCAGCCCGGCGTTGGCGGCGCTGGTGTGCGCGACCCCGTACGTCTCCAGCACCAGGACGGCCGCCTGGGTGACACCCAGCACCGCCCCGACCCGGACCTCCGCCCGGGTCCAGGACCCGCGCCGCCGGCCCGGCGCCGCGAGGACGAGGCAGGCGACGGCGGAGAGCAGGTAGCGCGCGAACAGCACCACCAGCACCGGCAGGGCGGCGGTGGCGGTCTTCGCGGCCAGATAACTGGAACCCCAGACCAGGGCGACGAGCAGGAGGACCGCATCCGTGCGGCGGGCTTGGATCACGTCCCTACGGTGCAGCACCGGGATCTTGAAGCCAAGAGCGACCTTCTTCATGGACCATTCAGTTTCCCTACACTGTCGGGATGAACGAACGGCAGCTGCGCATCCTCCGCGAGCTCGGCGAACTGGGCAGCGTCACCGCGGCCGCCGAGGCCCTGTCGATGACCCCCTCGGCGGTCTCGCAACAGCTCCAGCTGCTGCAACGCCCGATCCCGGTCCCGCTCACCGAACGCGAAGGCCGCCGCCTGGTACTCACCGAGGCCGGCCGGGCGCTGGCCGCCGCGGCCGTGGAGGTGGAGACCGCGCTCGCCCGGGCGCGCCGCGTGGTCGACGAGTTCGTCGACCGGCCCGACGCGGACGTGTCGGTCGCCGCGTTCCACAGCGCGGCCTCCACGTTCTTCCCGATCCTGCTCCGGGACCGGACCGGCTCCGGGCGCCCCCGGCTCTCGCTCGCCGACGAGGACGTCGCCCGCGACGACTTCCCGAAGCTGACCCGGGACTACGACCTGGTGATCGCCCACCACCTGGACCACGCACCGCCGTGGCCCGCCGCCGTCACCGTCTCCACCCTGCTGCTCGAACCGCTGGACGTGGCTCTGCCGGCCGGGCACCCGCTGGCCGCCAAGGCCCACCTCACCCCCCGTGACGTGGCGGGGGAGCCGTGGATCACCGTGCACGACGGCTTCCCGCTGATGGCCACCGTCCACGCCATCGCCGCCGCCGCGAACCGCCGGCTCGACATCGTCCACCGCATCAACGAGTTCGCGGTGGTCGCCGAGACCGTCGCCGCCGGCGGCGGCCTCGCCCTGATGCCCCGCTGGACCACGCCCCGGCACCCCGCCCTCGTCCTGCGTCCGCTCACCGGCGTTCCCGCCCGACGCCACGTCGACGTCCTGCACCGCCCGGAGCGCCTGGCCCGCCGGGCGGTGCGCACGGTGCTCGCCGAACTGCACCGCGCGGCCGCCGCCGTCCAGCGCGGGGCGGACGGGTAGCGCCGTGCGCACCGTTGTCCCTGCGGTCTCAGTACCCGGCGGGAGGCCGGTCCGGATCGGCCTGCTGCACTTTGGCGGCCAGGTCGTGGCCGTCCCGCGCCACGCCGTAGGCGTCCATCACGTAGTTCATCGCGGCGGCGAAGTTGGCGACCGGGTCGTAGATCCGCACCGACGTACCGGCCTGGTGGTAGCCGGCGAAGGTCTGGGGGATGCACTGGGCCACCCCGCGCGAGCACTGGAAGGGCGCCCCGGGACGGGCGGAGTCCTCCGGGACGGGCGGGCCGACCGCGTTCGCGTCCGAGGTGTTGATCTGCCACCGGGGCGAGTTGTAGGCGGACTCCCTGGACGCGATGGTGTCCATCCCGAGCTCCCAGGACCGGCGGGCGCCCGGATCGGTGATCCCCATCGCGTCCAGCGCCTCGTCGATGTAGCCCACGCAGGCCGCCGAACCGCTGGACCACGACCCGGCGCCGGAGAAGTCGATTTGCGAGGTGGGGATCGGCCCGGGGGTGGTGGGCGTGGTGGGCGTGCCGTCGGACCCGGAGGCCGGGTCGCGGTCGAGCACGGCGTGCACCGGGAAGGACAGGCCGTCCGTCCGGGTCACCGTGACCGTGTGGGTGAGCAGCGGGCGGGCGAAACGGACCGTCACCGCGGAGCCGCCGTCGTTGCCGACGGCGACGTACCGCACGTCGGCCGAACCGGACCACACGACCACCCGCAGCGCGGCCCGCGGCGACCCGTCGAGGGTGTGGTCGCAGAAGAACCGCACACCGGTGTACTGCCCCTCGGCGAAGGTCACCCCGCCCTGGTGCGTGACGACGAAGTCCGGCTCCGCGGCGGCCATCTCAGGTCACCGCGGCGTAGACCGGGAACGACAGACCGTCCGTGCGGGTCACCGTGACGGTGTGGGTCGCGGCCGGATCGGCGAACGGGACGACGACCTGACGGCCGCCGTCGTTGCCGACGGCGACCCGGTGGACGTCCGGGTGGCCGGGTGACCAGACCACCACCCGCAGCGCGGCCTGCGGGGAGCCGTCGAGCGTGTTGTCGCAGAAGAACGCGACGGCGGTGTGGTCGCCCGGGGGGAAGCTCACGCCGCCGCGGTCGGTGATGGTGAAGGAGGGCATGGCGCTCCCCGGGGTGGACGGGCCTCGATTCGGCTACGTACGGCCAGCTCCATGTACCCGTTCGGACCACCGCGGCGGCAAGGGGACGGCGACCGATCAACCCGGACGGCGGAGCGTGCAGCCACCGCTGTCCGCCCCGCGCGCTCCGGTACGCGGGCCGGGCGCGCCCGTGCGCCGGGCTCAGGCGGGGTGCTCGAAGCTGCCGGGGCTGTCGGGGGTCGCGCGCCAGTCGGGGGAGCGCTCCGGGTCGGCCTCGGCCAGGGCCCGGCGTACGCCGCCCGCGTCCAGGTCGGTGGTGTACACCGGCGTACCGGGCTGCTGGCGCCAGGAGTCCTCCAGCGAACCCGCGTCGACGGCGTCGAAGCCGAGGGACTCCACCAGCCCGCACACGACGGCCTTGGCCCGTTCGTCGTCACCGGCGACCGGCAGCGCGATCCGGTCCGGCGCACCCGCCGGGCGCCCGAGATCGGCGAGGTGGTGGGCGTAGATGTTGTTGAACGCCTTGACCACCGGGCGTCCGAGCTGCTGCTCCACCCAGCGGCTCTCGGTGCTGCCGATCTCGATCCCCGCGATCCGGCCGTCGCGCTGCCGGGGGTAGTAGTTGCCGGTGTCGACGACGACGAGCCCCTCGGCGGCGCCGTCGAACAGGCCGGCGGGCAGCTCGGGGACCTTGCCCTGCGGGATCGTCACCACGGCCAGCTCCGCCCCGCGGGCGACCTCCTCGACCGGCCGCGCCGTCGCACCGCTCTCGGCGGCGAGAGCGGTGAGCGTCTGCGGGCCGCGGGAGTTGGCGACGGACACCTCGTGGCCGAGGGCGGACAGGCGCCGGGTCAGGGTGCCGCCGATGTTGCCGGCGCCGATGATCGCGATCTTCACGGGTGCTGCTCCTGGGGTCGGGGTCGGGGTCGGAGGTGGACCGGAGGTCGGCACCATGCAACCAGGCAGTCGCGGCAGCCGGTGGCAGGACGACGCCCGCGGCGCGTCAGGACCGACGGCCCGTCAGGAGCGTCAGCTCCCGCGCATCGTGCGGTACATGCCGATCGAGCCGTGGGCGGCCGTGTCGGTGAAGCCGAACTTCTCGTACAGGAAGCGGGCGGGCCCGTCCGCGATCAGGGAGACGTACGCGGTGGCGGGGGCGCGGCGCTCCAGCTCCCCGGTCAGCGCGGCCATGATGCGCCGTCCGAGGCCCCTGCCCTGGTGGGCGGGGTGGACGCAGATGTCGACGACCTGGAACGCCGTGCCACCGTCGCCGATGATCCGCCCCATGCCGATGGGCCGGCCCTCGTGGTGGAGGACCACGCCGAACCAGGTGCCGGCCAGGCCGAGGGCGGCGGCCTCGGGGGCCTTGTCGGACAGCCCCGCGTCGGTCCGCAGACGGCGGTAGACCTCGACGGGCGGCACGCCCGCCTCCAGTATGTAAGGGTCGCTCATGGTCTGCAGATCTTACCCGACGCGGGCTTCAGGGCCGCAGGCAGTGCGCCTGCGGGGCGTAGCAGATGAGACCCACGGCACCGAAGGCCCCTCGACGCGGCACTAGTTGCGGTTGAAGGTGCGGGTGGCGGCCGCCGCGATGGCGATGCCCAGGGTCCAGCCGAGGAGCGTCAGCACCACCGTCACGACGGCCGGGACGCCGTGGTACTGCCAGGCCTCGGACTGGCCGAAGCGGACCACCGGGATCAGGTGGTCGGCCGCGTACAGCACCGGGTTGAACTCCGAGGTGTCGTCGGAGGCCACGTGCTGCGGCCGGACCCGGCTGAAGTAGGCGCTGCTCGCCAGCAGCAGGCCCGCCGCCCAGCCGAACGCCCGGGCCGGCCGGTAGCCGTAGCCGACCAGCAGGTCCAGCAGCCGGCCCGGGATCCGCCGCCACCACGGGAAGGTCGCCCGCAGCGCCCGCTGCCTGGCCAGCAGGACGGTCCTGGCCTCGCCGTCGTTGCCCAGGGAGCGGTAGTAGGAGGCCAGTTGCTCGTACGGCTGGGCGCGGAACGCGCCGATCCGGTCGTGGTCCTCGCGGCTGGTCTGCCGGGCCAGCACCCGCAGCCGGCCGGCGGCGCCGACGTAGTCGCTGAACGGGCCGTAGGTGAAGCCGTCCAGGTTGAGCCGGCCGGGCCAGCTGTCCGGGTCGTCCCGGACGCCGCCGGCGGCATTCGCCGCGTACAGCGTCAGCCGGGCGTCCGGGCTGGCCATTCCGGCCAGGTCGAGGTGGCCGCCGATCCGGGCGCCGGTCAGCCGGATCTCGCCGTCGGTCCGCAGGCCGTCGTCGAGCCGCAGAATGCCGTCGACGGTCAACCGGCTTGCATGCAGGGCCGGTTGACCGGGGGTCGGGGTCAGGTGGGCCCCGCCCAGGTCCAGCTCGCCGGCGAACCGGGCCCCGGGCAGCCGTACCGTGCCGATCGCCGTGAACGGGCGCGGTTCCCGCTGTCCGGGCAGTTGGGCGGGCCGCAGCGAGGCGTCGCTCGCCACCCGCAGCGAGTCGCCGTGCAGGGCGGTGCCGCCGCGCCCGTCCAGCCGGGCTCCGGTGAGCAGCAGCGAGCTGCCGATCTGGGCCCCCGGTATCCGGAACTCGCCGACCACCGAGATCCGTTGGGCGAACAGGCTGCGACCGATCTGCATTCCGCCGCCGTTCAGTGCGGTGCCGCCCGGGGCGCGGTTGACCAGTTCGGAGTCGATCAGGGTGAGCCGGCCGCCGATCCGGGCGTTGATCAGGTTGAACGGGCCGGTGATCCGGGCCCGGTTGGCGTGCAGGCTGCCGTCGACCACGATCGCGTCGGCGTGCACGGCGCGGTCCGCCCCGCCGCCCGCCGCCGCGTCCTCGCTCGCCGCAGTTCCGCCGTCCGGCGCCGTGCCGCCGGTCACCACCGTGTCGCGCAGGTCGAGCGTGCCGCGGATCTGGGCGCCGTACGCGCTGAGCGTGGTCAGCCGGGAGCCGCCCAGGTCGACCGAGCCGGTGACGGCGCCGTCCAGGTCGATCGGCCCGTCGAACCGGCACCCGCGCAGCTGCAGCGCGCAGGAGACCTGGCCGTGGTCGAGCCGCAGCGGTCCGGTGATCCGCGCCCCGGCGACGCGGAGCGCCGCCACCGCCCCGGCCGCCTGCGGGCACGCCCCGAGCAGCAGCGCCGCGATCACCTCGCCGCGGACCGACCGCTCGGGCGCCCAGTGCTCCGCGGCGGCCGGCCGGTCGGCGTCGGGGTCGCCGGTCCGCAGATCGACCGGGTCCCCGTGCGGGAAGGCCTGCCAGATCCGGCGTTCGGTGGCGGTGAGGCGGCCGAGCCGGTGCGGTACGGACGAGGTGGCGGGAACGGGCGTGCGACTCATGGCCTCCATCCTGGCGCAGCCGGGCCCGGCCGGTGGGGGGTTCGGGGAGCCCGGGCCCGGGGAGTCAGGGCCGGGGGCCCGCGCCGTCAGCCGAGCAGGACACCGGGGTTGAGGATCCCCTCGGGGTCGAGCTCCGCCTTGACGGCGCCGAGGGCCCGGGCGAACAGGTCCGGCCGCTGCCGGTCGTACCAGGGGCGGTGGTCGCGGCCGACGGCGTGGTGGTGGGTGATGGTGGCCCCGCCGGCCAGCAGGGCCTCGCCGACGGCGGTCTTGATGTCGTCCCACTGGCGGAGCTCGGAGCCGCGGCGGGCCGGGCCGAGCACGGTGAAGTACAGGGCGGCGCCGTCCGGGTAGACGTGGGTGAGCCTGCGGTGCACGGCGGCGGCGCCGCAGACCGAGGCGGCCGCCCGGCGGGCGGTGCGGTGGAGCTCGGCGTCCAGCTCCTCGAACCGGTCCCAGGTGACGGCCGTCTCGAAGGTCTCGACCAGGATGCCCGCCGCGACCAGCGCGTCCCGTAGGTACGGCGCCGCCTGGAAGCCGTCCCGCCACTGCTTCTCGGCCGCCGTGGCCGGGCCGGCCGGGTCGCCGGATCCGTCGTGGCGGCGGCCGCCGTGGGCCAGGGCGAGGCCGGCGGCCTGGTCCAGCAGGCCGTCCTGCGGGTGGTGCGCGGACTCGAACCCCACGATCAGCACGGCCTCCTTCCCGTCCCCGGCCTGGTTCAGCCGGGCCTCGTCCGGGTCGAGCAGCCGGCAGTTGGCGGGCTGGAGGCCGGAGCGGACGATCGCCCGGGCGGCCCGCGCCCCGGCGGTGAAGTCCGGGTAGGCGAAGGTGGCGGACACCTTGAACCGCGGCCGGTCCTGGACCCGCAGCCAGGCCTCGGTCACCACCCCGAGGACCCCCTCCGAGCCGATCATCAGCCGGTCGGGGCTCGGCCCGGCGCCGGAGGCGGGCAGCCGCCGGCTCTCCCAGAGCCCCGCCGGGGTGACCGCCCGGACGGACTGCACGAAGTCGTCGAGGTGGGTGCGGCCGGTCGCGTAGTGCCCGCCCGCCCTGGTGACGATCGAGCCGCCGACGGTCGCGAACCGGTACGACTGCGGATAGTGGCGCAGCGTCAGCCCGTGTCCGCGCAGCTGCCGGTCGGCCTCCGGCAGCAGGGCGCCCGCCTGGACCAGCGCGGCCGAGGAGGCGGTGTCCACCTCCCGCACCCGGTCCAGCCCGCGCAGGTCGAGCGAGACCGTCCCCGCGAACCGTTCCCCGGCCGGCGGCTCCACCCCGCCGACCACGCTGGTCCCGCCGCCGTACGGGACGACCGCCGCGCCGACGTGCGCGCACCACTCCAGCACGGCGGCGATCCCGTCCTCGTCCCCGGGCAGCGCCACCAGGTCCGGCGGGTGCGGGAACTCGCCGTGGAAGGCACGGACCACGTCCCGGTACGACTTCCCGTACGCGTGGGCGGCGCGCTCGTACGGGGAGGCGGTGAACAGTGGGGCGAGCGAGGCCGGCGGGGCCAGCCGGGGGTCGGGCAGCCGCAGGTCCGCGACCGAGGGCGGGTCGAGGACCCGCTCGCCGCCGAAGCCGAGGGTGGCCCTGGCCTGTGCGGCGATGGCCAGCACGTCGGCGCGGGAGGGCTGTTCGTCCTCGTAGCCCCAGCCCCAGAACTTGCGGCGGCGCGGCGCGGGCCCCGGCCCGGGCCCTGCGGGGGACTGCGGATCGGACATGGGTGCTCCCGTCGTCGGCGGACTCGGCCCGGTGTCCCGCCGACGCTAGCGGCCCGGCGGCGCCCGGTCATTGATCGGTCCGGCCACCGCGTTGACCCCGGTTGCCGGCGGGCGTCGTCGACCGGCCGGCCCGGCCGCCGCAGCGCCCGCTACGAGGTGAGCGTCGCCCGGTCGCGGGCCGCCCGGACGGCCGCGGACAGCGTGGCGATGTCGTACGCGCCGTGGTGGCGGCGGCCGTTCACGAAGAAGGTCGGGGTGCCCGCCACGCCGCTGAGGTCGGCGGACTCCATGTGCTCGGCGACCAGCGCGGCGCCGGTGTGCGCCCGCAGGTCGTGGCGGAACCGCTCGGTGTCGAGGCCGAGCTGCTCGGCGTAGCGGACCAGGTCGGGGGTGCGCAGCCGGTCCTGGTGCCGGAACAGCAGGTCGTGCATCTCCCAGAAGCTGTCCTGGCGGGCCGCCGCCTCGGCGGCCTCCGCGGCGAGCTGGGCGAAGGGGTGGACGTCGGTGAGCGGCAGGTGCCGCCAGACGTAGCGGACGTCGCCGTGGTCGGCGAGCAGCCGGCGCACCACGCTCTCGGCACGCCCGCAGTACGGGCACTCGAAGTCGCCGTACTCGACGACCGTCACCGGGGCGTCCATCGGGCCGCGGACGTGGTCCCGGTCGGGGTCGACCGGTTCGTTGAGGTCGACGATCGGGGTCGCGGTGCCGAGCAGCGCCCGGGTGCGCCGGCGCTGGGGGAGCAGCCCGATCACCCAGGTGACCAGCGCGGTCAGGGTGAACGCGCCGACCACCGCGGAGAGGATGCCGATCTTCGCCTGCTGGAGCTGCTCGCCCTCGAAGGCGAGCGTGGCGATCAGCAGGGAGACGGTGAAGCCGACCCCGGCGATGGTGCCGCCGGCGGTCAGGGCGCCCCAGCCGACCGGCGGGCGCAGCCGCCCGCGGCCGAGCCTGGTGGCGAGCACGGAGGACCCGATGATGCCGATCGGCTTGCCGGCCACGTACCCGAGCAGGATGCCCAGGGTGACGGGGGTGCCGAAGGCCCGGGCGAGTTCGGAGCCGCTGACCGTGATGCCGGCGTTGGCGAGGGCGAACAGCGGCACGATCACGTAGCTGGTCCAGGGGTGGTACATCCGCTGGAGGCGTTCGTTGGGTGACAGCGCGGACGCCAGGCCGCGGCGGACCGACCGCTCCAGCTCGGGGGTGGGCTGCTCGCGGAACAGCCGGAACAGCCCGCTGGCCCGTTCCAGGTCGTCCCGGGCGGCCGGGCGGGCGTAGGTGAGCAGCCCCAGCGCGAGGCCGGTGACGACCGGGTCCACGCCGGACTTCAGCATCGCCACCCAGGCGGCGACGGCCAGTACGGCGTACAGCGGCCCGGCGCGCAGGCCGGTGGTCTTGATCAGCAGCATCACGGCGAAGATGCCGAGCGCGGTGAGCAGCGCGGGCAGCTCCAGGCCGGTGCTGTACGCGACGGCGATGACGACCAGTGCGAGGAAGTCGTCCACCACGGCGACGGTGAGCACGAAGATCCGCAGCGCGGTGGGCAGCCGGCGGCCGAAGACGGCCAGCATGCCCAGCGCGAACGCGGTGTCCGTGGACATCGCCGCCCCCCAGCCGTGGCCGGTGCCGTGCCCGGCGTTGATCGCGAGGTAGATCACGACCGGCACGGCCATCCCGCTCAGGCCGGCCACCAGCGGCAGGGTCACCCGCCGTCGCTCCCGCAGCTCGCCCATGTCGAACTCGCGCCTGGCCTCCAGGCCCACCACGAAGAAGAACAGCGTCATCAGCCCGCTGTTCACCCACTCGCGCAGGTCCAGCGACACCTCGCCGGAGCCGAGCCGGACCGACAGGTCGGTGCCCCAGAACTGCTCGTACGTCCCGGGGCCGGCGTTCGCCCAGACCAGGGCGGCGACGGTGGCGGCCAGCAGGAAGACCGCGCTGCCGGTCTCGGTCCGCAGGAAGTGCCGCAGCGGCGTACGGGCCGAGCCGCCGCACTGGGTCTGGGTCGTCGACGACCGGGGTGACTCCTGTTCCGCGCTCACCTGTCGATTCTGCCGCCGGTGGCGGGGGAAGGCCCGCCACCGCCACGCCTGACCGGGGAGAGATCGGGCCGGACGGGTCCGCTCCGGGCGCCGTCCGGGGAGATCCGCGGCGCGCCGTGCGGCGCGGCCGAAGGGCTCGGTCCGGCCGCTGTGCGAGGCTCGGCCGGGTAGGCGGACCGGCCGGCGGGCGGCCTGGCAGCAGGGCGGCCGGTGGCGGCGTCCGCCGGCAGCCCAGGCGACCGACCAGGAAGGCCCCATGGAAACCGACGCACTGACCGCCGCCGTCCTCCGTGATCTCCGGGCGCCCCGGCCCTATCCGGCGGTGTCCCTCACCATGCCCACCCACCGCCGCGAACCGGACAACGCCCAGGACGCGGTCCGGCTGCGCAACGTGCTGGCCGAGGCGGCGCGCCGGATCGACGAGGACCCGCAGGTGTCGCGGCAGGACCGGATCGGCCTCAAGGCGCAGCTGGACCGGGCCGCGGCCGAGGTGGACCTGCGGCACTCGCTCGACGGTCTGGTGATCCTCGCGACCACCGGTGAGCACCAGATCTGGTCGCTGGCCCGGCCGGTGCCCGAGCGGGTGGTGTTCGCCGACACCTACCTGACCCGCAACCTGGTCGCGGCCCGGGCCCAGGCCCGCCCGTACTGGGTGCTGGCGGTGGCCGCCGACCGGGCGACGCTGTGGAGCGGCGTCGGCGAGACGCTGACCGAGGACCGCCGGCACGGCTTCCCGCTGGAGCCGGACCCGCTGCAGTTCGACGCGCAGCGCGAGGAGCGGATCGGCGACCAGCCCAGCACCTTCAGCGACGAGGAGACCAGGCGCTTCCTGCGGACGGTGGACGCCGCGCTGGCCGCGCTGCTGGCGGCCGAGCCCCGGCCGTTCCACGTGGTGGGGCTGGCGCAGGCGGTCAGCCTGCTGGAGGAGGTCGGCACGGCGGCCCGGGGCGCGGCGGGCTCGGTCCGCAAGGGCGGGCTGGTGGACGGTCCCGGCCGGGTGCTGCTGCAGGAGCTGGCGCCCGCCGCCGAGGCGCTGGCGGCGGAGGACGGCCGGCGGGTCGGCAAGCTGCTCGACGAGGCGCGCGGGCGCAAGGTCTTCGCGGCCGGGCTGGACGAGGTGTGGGAGGCGGTCCGTGAGGGCCGGGTCGAACTGCTGGTGGTGGAGGAGCAGTTCCAGGCCACGGTCCGGCTGACGGACGGACACCTGGCGGCGGTCGACGGCGACCCGGGGCCGGGCGCCTGGGAGCAGGGGGTGCGGGAGGACATCGTCGACGAGCTGGTCGAGGCCGCGCTGGACAGCCGCGCCGAGGTGGTCTTCCGGCCCGCCGACAGCCTGGCCGAGCACGACCGGATCGCCGCCGTGCTGCGGTACTGAACCGTGGCCGGTCCCGCCCCGGCGGGACCGGCCACGTCATCGACCGGGCCCGTACGCGGGGGAGTCGCTGCTCGCGTTGGTCGGGCCCGGGGAGCCCTGCCGGGCCCGGCCCGCGGGCCGGGCGGGATCCTCCGTGGCGGTCCAGGAGAGCAGCAGCCGCAGCGCGTCCTGCGACGGGCTGCCGGGCCGGGCGGCGTAGGTGATCAGGGCCTGGGTGGGGTCGTCGGCGGCCCGCAGCGTCTCGTAGTCCAGTTCGAGGCGGCCGACCACGGGATGGTGGAAGACTTTGACCCCGGCGGTCTTGTCCTGCACCGGGTGCTCCGCCCACCAGGTGCGGAACTCCCGGCTCTTCACGGAGAGTTCGCCGATCAGTGCGGCCAGCTCGGGGTCGTCGGGGTGACGGCCGGCCTCCATGCTCAGATAGGCCGCGTTGCCCCTGGCGCAGGACTCCCAGTCGGCGTACAGCGTGCGGGAGCCGGGCGCGAGGAAGGTGATCCGGGCGATGTTGCGCTCGCCCGGCGCCATCGCCGCGAAGTCCCCGAGGAGCGCGCTCGCCGCCCGGTTCCAGGCCAGGATCTCCATCCGCCGTCCCATCACCAGCGCGGGCAGGGCGTCCAGGGAGTCCAGCAGGGTGCGCAGCATCGGCCGGACCTGCTGGGGACGGGCGGGGCGGGGCCGGGCCGCGCCGCGCGGGGCACCGGGGCGGGCGATCCGGTGCAGGTGGCGGGTCTCCTCCTGGTCCAGCCGTAGCGCCCGGGCCAGGGCGTCGAGCACGGCGGGGGAGGCGCCCCGGACCCGGCCCTGTTCCATCCGGGTGTAGTAGTCGACGCTCACGCCCGCGAGTTGGGCCAGCTCCTCGCGGCGCAGGCCCGCCACCCGGCGCGGTCCGCCGAACTCGGGGAGGCCGACGTCGGCGGGCCGCAGCCGGGCCCGTCGGGAGCGCAGGAAGTCCCGCAGCGTGGTGGTGGTCATGCGGTGATTCTCGCCGATCCCGGGGGTGCGGTGCCTGGCCCTGCGGGGGCCAGTCTGACGATTCCCGCCGGGCGCGCGACGCCGGACATCCTCCCCCAGCCTCCGGCCGGGAGGTGCCCCCAGCTGGACGCACCGGCGAATCGCCCGAGTACGACCCGGTACGTGGGCGCTTCGCCGGCACGCCCGGCCGGGCGCCCGCCGCCGCGCGCCGATCCGACGCGAATCGTCGGACAGGCCCCAGGACCAGGCACCGCGGTGGCGGGCCGTCCGCAGGTCAGCCGGGGACCTTCATCACCAGGCCGCCGTCGACCGCGAGGTCCTGCCCGGTGATGTACGAGGCCCGCTCGGAGAGCAGGAAGGACACGGCCTCGCCGACGTCCTCGGAGCTGCCGACCCGCTGGAGCGGAGGGGCGACCCGGGTGGCCTCACGGGCCGCCTCCTCGGTGATGATCTCGTCGTACATCTCGGTGTGGATGTAGCCCGGGCTCACCGAGTTCACCCGGATGCCGCGGTCGGCCAGCCCGGCGCTGAGCGAGCGGGCGAGGTTGTGCACGGCGGCCTTGGTCGCCGCGTACATCGGGGCGACCTCCATCGCCCGGTGCAGCGTCCAGGACGCGTTGATGACCACCGAGGCGCCCGGGCCGGCCGCCTCCAGCAGCGGCAGGGCACGCTGGACGGTGAAGAAGACGCCCTTGACGTTCACGTCGACCAGACGGTCGAAGTCGGCCTCGGTGGTGGACTCCAGCCTCTCGAAGACGCCGACGCCGGCGTTGGCGAACAGGCCGTCGAGCCGGCCGTACGACTCCCGGATCCGGTCCATCAGCCGTTCGGTGTCGGACAGGTCGGCGGCGTCGGCCCGGACGGTGAGCAGGCGGGCGCCGCCGTCGGACACGTCCGCCAGCCGGTCTGCGGCCCGGCGCAGCCGCTCCTCGGTGCGGCCGGTGATGACGACCCGGGCGCCACGGGCCAGCAGCAGCCGGGCGGTGGCGAACCCGATGCCGCTGGTGCCGCCGGTGACCAGGACGACGCGGCCGGTGAACCCGGCGTCCGCGGTAGTGATTTCGGTGGTGGTGTGCGTGGTGTGCTCGTTCATGCGGCCAGCCTGCCGGGCGGCCCGCACCGCAACCAGGTCCTGCCTGTCCCAGGGACGGGCGGGACCCGGCCGCACCAGCGGCGGCGGCTCAGTCCCCGGGCCGGGCCGGCGCGTCGAGCGGGTACAGGCCGGGGAGGTTGACCACGATGGCCTCCTGGGTGGAGCGGGCGATCACCACCACGGCCTCCTCGTCCGGGTCCGGGTTCTCCTCGCGGTGCGGCACGAACGGCGGCACGAAGATGTAGTCGCCCGGGCCGGTCTTCAGCCGGACCTCCTGCGGCTGCCCGGAGGAGTCGTCCACGAAGACGAACTCGGGGTGGCCGCTGACCACGTGGATGGCGGTCTCGGACTCGCCGTGGTGGTGGTCGGAGGAGGAGGTGGCCGGGGCGACGTGGGTCTGGCCCATCCACAGCTTCTCCGAGCCGACGGTGCGGCCGCTGATCGCCGCGAACCGCCGCATGCCGCCGGTCTGCGCGGTGTCGCCGTCCAGTTCGCCCGCCCGGATGTGGTGCAGCCGGGCGCGCAGCGGCGTCGGGTCCGTGTCCGGGTGGCCGTGGTCGGGCAGGTGCGGGTGGAAGCCGGTGCCGGCCTCGGTGCACGCGGTGCCGGGCTCGCCGTCGGCCGGAGAGGTCTGGCGGTGGGCGTCGGACATGGCGGCTCCCGGATGCGCGGTGCGTGGGCGGGCGGGTGTCGCCGCCCGCGGACGGACAGGACGCTAGGCGCGGCCGGGAAAGGATGTCAAGAGGTGTCCTTTCTCCCGGCGCGTCGTACCAGGGGACTTGAACCGGGCGGCGCCCCGGGGATACTCATGCTCATGCATATTTCCGCGAAGGCGGACTACGCCGTCCGGGCGCTGGTCGAACTCGCCTGCGACACCGCGCGTCCGCTCACCTGCGAGGCCATCGCCTCCTCGCAGGGGATCCCGTTCCGCTTCCTCAAGTCGGTCGTCGGCGACCTGCGGCGGGCCGGGCTGGTCCGCAGCCAGCGCGGCTGCGAGGGCGGCTACTGGCTCGGCCGCGCCGCCGGACAGATCACCCTGCTGGACGTGGTGCGGGCGGTCGACGGCGAGGTGATCACGCTCCGCGGCGAGCCGCTGGCCGCCCTGGCGTACCCGGGTCCCGCCGACGGCCTGCCCGCCGTCTGGCGCGAGGTGGAGCAGCGGGCCACCGACCTGCTGTCCGCCACCACCGTCGCGGGGCTGCTGCCGGCCGCCGCGCGCCCGGCCGCGGTGGCGGCGCCGGCGTGAGCGGGTACCGGCTCGAGGTGGTCGAGTACACCGACCCGCTCTGTCCCTGGGCCTGGGGATCGGAGCCCAAACTGCGCCTGCTGCGAAGGCAGTTGGAAGGCGTCGCGGAGTTCCGCCGGGTGTTCGGGCTGCTCTTCGAGGACGAGGACGACCCGGCGCCCGACCCGGACGCCGAGACCGCCTGGTACGCCCGCTACGTCGAAGGGATCACCGCCCACACCGGCGCGCCGCGCGCGGTGCGGCTGCACCGGGTGGCCGCCAGCAGCCGGCCGGCCTCGCTGGCCGCGGCCGCCGCCGAGGCGCAGGGGGCGGAGGTGGCCGAGCGGGTGCTGCGGCGCCTGCGGGAGACCGCCTTCGTGCTCGGCGAACCGGCCGACACGCCCGCCCGGGTGCTGGCGGCGCTGGACGGCGTCCCCGGGCTGGACCGGGCGCGGCTGCACGCCGACCTGGGGTCGGCCGCGGTGCTCGAGCGGATCTCCCGGGACCGCGCCGAGACCAGGCGGCCGGTGCCCGACGTGGTGGGCCTGCGCGGCGAGGGGCCGCACCCGGGCGCGGCCAAGGAGACCGAGGATGGGTACCGGTACGCCCTGCCCACCCTGCTGTTCACCGGCCCGGGGGGCCGGCGTGCGGTGCCGGGCTGGCGGACCGGCGCGGAGTACCTCGCGGCGGCGCGGGCGGTCAGCCCCGGGCTGGAGGTCCGGCCCGGCGATCTGGCGGCGGCGGACCAGCTGGAGCGCTACCGCAGCCTGACCGTAACGGAGTTGGGCCCGGAACCGGCCGGCCGGCCGCCCGGCGCCCTGGTGCTGCCCACCGGGAACGGCCCGCTGCTGCTGCACCCGGACGAGCGCGCGGGTTCGCCGCTGTTCTCCGGGCCGCGCCGCGCGCACCGCCCCTGAACAGCAAGGACGGTGCGTGGGCGGTGCGTTGACGGGCCCGTGTCGCCCAATGAGACACCTTTTTGTATCCATTGACAGCGGGGTCCCGCAGTCGCCAGGATGTGCGCATGCTCTCCACGCACCCCAACGTGGTGTGCCGCTACGTGGATCTCCGGCGCACCAGCAGCGACCTCTGTCGCTGAGCGCGCCCGCCCGGCGGCCCGCCCGCCCGGCCCCCGTACCGACCGGTCCGTCGCCGTCCGAGCCCTGCCCCGACCGCAGGACCGCTCCGACCGCGGCCATGACCGCCGCCTGACGGGTCCCGACACCGCCGCCCCTGCCGCGGCAGCCACCGCACCGCCCTGCCCGGTGCGGCCTCGCTCTCCCCTCGGATCCGAGCCCGGCCGCCCGCCCCCTCCCACGCCCTGAACCGTCGGTGCACGCCGACGCCGCGCCCCGCGCCGCCCACGGACCAGCCGTCCCCGGGTGGGCCAGGCGTGCACCCGAAAGGTGACCCACACACATGAACGCACTCGCTGACGGCCGTCCGCAGCTCGCCAGACGCTCCTTCCTCGGGCTCGGCCTCGGGGCGGGCGCCGCGCTCCTGCTCGCCGCCTGCGGCGACGCCGACACCGCCGGGACCGGTGCGCCGGGCAGCTCCGGCACCCTCAAGTGGGGCTGGGCGCTGCCGACTTCATGGGACCCGGTGTTCTCCTCGGCCGGCTGGGACGTCCATGTGCTGTCCCTGGTCTACGCCGGCCTGACCAAGCTCGACGAGCACGGCGCGGCCGTCCCCGCGCTGGCCACCGACTGGACCTACGCCCCCGACGGCGCCTCCGTCACCTTCCGGCTGCGCCCCGGCCTGACCTTCGGGGACGGCACCCCGCTGGACGCCGCCGCCGTCAAGAAGAGCCTGGACCGCGGCCGCACCGACCCCAAGTCGCTGGTCGCCCCGCAGCTGGTGCACGTCGCGGAGGTCACCGCCACCGACCCCGGCACCGTCGTCCTGCACCTCACCCAGCCGGACTACCAGCTGCCCAACCTGCTGGCTGGCAAGACCGGAATGATCGTCAACCCGAAGGCCTTCGAGGCCGACGCCGCCGCCCTCGCCACCGCACCGGCCGGCGCCGGACCCTTCACCCTGACCTCGTACACCCTCAACACCAAGGCCGTGCTGCGCCGCAACCCCGGCTACTGGGACGCCGCCTCGATCAAGCTGGAGAACTTCGAGCTGTACCCGCTGCCCGACGCCACCACGGTGGTGGCCGGCCTGCAGTCCGGTCAGTTCGACGTCGCGCAGATCCCCGGCAGCCAGGTCGCCGCCGCCAAGGCGGCCGGTCTGGAGGTCCAGGTGATCCCCTCGCTGGTGGTCGCGGTGCTCGACGTCAACACCACCAAGGCCCCCTTCGACAACCCCGACGTGGTCGAGGCACTGAAGTACGCGATCGACCGCGAAGCCCTGCTGAAGACCCAGCTGTTCGGCTTCGGCGAGGTCAACCACCAGCCCTTCCCCAAGGGTTACGTCGGCCACGATCCCGGCTCGGACGACCTGTACCGCTACGACCCGGACAAGGCCCGCGCGCTGCTCGCCAAGGCCGGCCACCCCGACGGCGTCGACCTGGCGATCACCACCACGGCCGCCCAGGGCCTGCCCGAACAGCTCCAGGCCCAGCTCAAGCAGGTCGGCATCCGCGCCACCATCGAGGTGGTCCCGGCCGCCCAGGCCACCCAGATCGTCTACGTCCAGCACTCCAAGGCACTGTTCACCGACCAGTTCGCCGGCCGGGACTCCGCCGCCCAGGCGTTCCAGGTGCTGTTCGGCGACCAGGGTCTGATGAACCCCGGCCGGACCACCCCGCCCGAGCTCAAGGACGCCGTCGAGAAGGTCTCCCGCACCCCGCTCGACTCGCCCGACTACCCGAAGGTGCTGCAGGCCGCCACCGCGCTGGCCGTGCGCACCATGCCCAACGTCTTCCTCTACAGCGTGCCCAGGCTGCTCGCCCGCCGCCGCTCGGTCTCCCAACTGCCCGCCTCCACCGTGGTGCAGCGCTTCGAGGGGGTGAGCGTGTCGTGAGCGCCGTCCTCGCGCCCGGCCGGCCGCTGCGGGCGGGCCCGCTCGCCCGGCGCGCCGCCCGGGCGCCCCGGACGGCCGGCCGGATCCTGGCCGGCACCGCCACCGTGTTCCTGCTCTCCTCGCTGCTCACCTTCGCCCTCGGCGCCGTCTCCGACGCCAACCCGGCGGCCGCCGCCCTCGGCGAGACCGCCACCCCCGCCGACATCGCCCGCCTCGACCACGAGTTCGGCCTCGACCGCCCGCTGCCCGCGCAGTACGGCAGCTGGCTGGTCCACGCGCTCGGCGGCGACCTCGGCCGGTCCTGGTTCACCACCGTCCCGGTGGCCGACTCGATCTCCGCCGCCCTGCCCGTCGACCTCTCCATCGCGGGCCTCGCGCTGGTGCTGGCCGTCGCGCTCGGCGGGGCCGCCGGCACGGCCGCCGCGCTCGGCCACGGCGGCCGGGTCGACCGCGCGGTCACCGCCGTCTGCACCGTGCTCGGCACCCTGCCCGCCTTCGTGATCGCCATCGGACTGATCACCCTGGTCGCCGTCCAGCTGCGGCTGCTGCCCTCCGGCGGGTACGTGCCCTTCGGCCGGAACCCCGCCCAGTGGCTGCGGTTCGCCTTCCTGCCCGCTCTCGCGCTCAGCCTGGACGCCGCCGCCGGGATCGCCCGCCAGCTGCGCAGCTCCCTGGTGGGCGCGCTGCGCGAGAACTACGCCACCGGCGCCGTGATGCGGGGCCTGTCCCGGCGCCGGGTCCTGCTCGGCCACGTCCTGCGCAACGCGGCCGGCCCCGCCGTCACCGTGCTCGGGATGAGCGTGCCGATGCTGATCGGCGGCGCGGTGGTCACAGAACGGATCTTCAACCTGCCCGGCATCGCCCAACTGTCGCTGCGCGCCGCCGAACAGCACGACGTCCCGGTCATCCAGGGCACCCTGCTGGTCACCGTCGCCGTGGTGCTGATCGCCAACCTGGCCGTGGACGCCGGGCTGTACGCCCTCAACCCGGCGGCCCGGCGCGGCCGTCCGGCCCGGGCCGGACAGGAGGCGGACCGGTGAGCGTGCTGCGCACCACCGCCCGGGCGCCGATCGCCCGCACCGCCCTGGCCGTCCTCGCGGTGGTCGCCGTACTGGCCCTGACCGGCGGCCTGCTGGCCCCGCTCGACCCGCTCGCCCAGGACACCGCCCGGATCCTCCAAGGCCCGAGCGGCGCCCACCTGCTGGGCACCGACTACCTCGGCCGGGACGTGCTCAGCCGGCTGCTGGCCGGCACCGGACTGTCGGTGCTGACCGCCGCCGAGGCGGTCGCCGCGGCGATGCTGCTCGGGGTGGTGCCCGGGCTGGCGTCGGTCCGGTTCGGCGCGGCGCTGTCCTGGATCTCGCTGCGCGCGGTCGACGCGCTGATGACACTGCCCTTCACGCTGTTCGCCATCGCCGCCGTCGGGGTGCTCGGCAACGGCCTGCACCAGGCCATGCTGGCGCTCGGCGTGCTGCTCGCCCCGCTGTTCTTCCGGGTCACCCGGGCCGCCGCGCTCGGCCTCGACCGGGCCCAGTACGTCGAGGCGGCCGAGCTGATGGGCGCCTCCCGCAGCTGGATCCTGCGGGTCCACATCTGGCGCAAGGTGCTGCCCACGGTGGCCGTCACCACCGCCCACGCGCTGGCCACCAGCCTGCTCGCGGTCTCCTCGCTGACCTTCCTCGGCATCGGGGTCCAGCCGCCCGCCCCGACCTGGGGCGGGATGCTCGCCGGCGACCTCGGGTTCCTCGCCCAGCAGCCCTGGGCGCCGGCCCTGCCGGCCGCCCTGATCATGCTCACCGTCGGGGCGCTCAACCTGCTCGCCGACGCCGTCCGCGACGCCGAACCCGCCGACGCGGTCCGGGGCGCCGGACCCGCCGACACCGCCGTACGGAAGGAGCACCGCGATGGCCTCGCCGCCGTCTGACCACCCCGCGCCGCGCCCCGCGCCGGCCGACCGGCCCGTCCTGACCGTCGACGGCCTGCACGTCACCGTCGGCCACGGCCGCACCGAGGCCGTCCGCGACGTGTCGTTCACCGTCCGCCGCGGCGAGGCCCTCGGCCTGGTCGGCGAGTCCGGCAGCGGCAAGACCCTCACCTGCCGCTCGGTGCTGGGCCTGCCCGCACCCGGGGTACGGGTCTCGGCCGGGCGCATCGACCTCGGCTCCACCGACCTCACCGCGCTCACCGGCCGCCAGTGGCAGCAGGTCCGGGGCAGCCGCCTGGGCGCCGTCTTCCAGGACCCCGGGTCCTACCTCAACCCCGCGCTCACCGTCGGCCGCCAGCTCGGCGAGCCGCTGCGGCTGCGGCTGGGGATCTCCCGGGCGGAGGCCCGCCGGCGCGCCGTCGACCTGTTCGCCGCGGTCGGCCTGCGCGACCCCGGGGCGGTCCACGACCGGTACCCGCACGAACTGTCCGGCGGCATGCTGCAGCGGGTCCTGATCGCCGTCGCGGTCTCCGGCGACCCCGAACTCCTGGTCGCCGACGAGGCCACCACCGCGCTGGACACCGTCGTCCAGGCCGAGGTCCTCGACCTGCTCGACCGGCTGCGCACCGAACGCGGCCTCGCCCTGCTGCTGGTCACCCACGACCTGGCCGTGGTCGCCGAGGTCTGCGACCGGATCGTGGTCCTCTACGCCGGCCAGGTCGTCGAGGACGGCCCGACCGCCGAGGTGGTCACCGCCCCCGCGCATCCCTACACCGAGGCACTGCTGCGGGTCGCCGCCACCGGCGACCGCCGCCGCGGGCTCGCCGTCATCCCCGGCCGCCCGCCCGAGCCCGGCACCACCGGACCCGGCTGCCGGTTCGCCGACCGCTGCGGCTACGCCACCGACGCCTGCACCGCCGGACCCGTGCCGCTCACCCCCGCCGGGGACGGCCGCCTGGTGCGCTGCCTGCGCGCCGCCGAACTCGCCCTGCACGGAGCCGCCGACCGCGACGCCGACCGGGCTGCCGACCGCCCCGCCGACCGCCCCGCCGACCGCCCCCTCGACCGAACGGAGGTACCCGCATGACGCTCACCACGGACCGGCCGGCCGCCCCGCCCGCCACCGGGCGCCCCACCGAGGAGCCACTGCTGCGGATCCGCGGACTGGGCGTCTCGTACGGCACCGGCGCCCGGGTGCTGGACGGGATCGACCTCGACGCGCGGGCCGGGGAGATCCTCGGCGTGATCGGCGAGACCGGCTCCGGCAAGACCACCCTGGCCCGCGCCGTGGTCGGCCTCGCCCCGGTGACCACGGGCCGGATCACCGTCGACGGCACGGACCGCACCGCCCTGCGCGGCCGCGCCCTGCGCGAGGCCCGACGGGCCGGCGCCGTCCAGTACATGTTCCAGGACCCGCTGCGCTCGCTCGACCCCGACCTGGCGGTCCGTCACCTCATCGGCGAACCGCTGGCGGTGGCCGGGATCCCGGCCGACGTCCGGGCGGAGCGGGTGCTCACCGCGCTCGACCTGACCGGACTGGACCGGGCACTCCTCGACCGCACCCCCGGACGCCTCTCCGGCGGCCAGCGCCAGCGGGTCGCGCTCGCCCGGGCCATCGTCACCCGCCCCCGGCTGCTGCTCGCCGACGAACCCGTCAGCGCCCTCGACGCCTCCAACCGCAACCACGTGCTGCGCCTGCTCGACCGGCTGCGCCACGAACTGGGCCTCGCCGTCGTGGTCATCTCGCACGACCTCGACTCGCTGGCCGGCGTCGCCGACCGGATCGCCGTCCTCTACCGCGGCCGGCTGGTCGAACAGGGGCCCGCCGAAGCCGTCCTGACGCGCCCGCTGCACCCGTACAGCGCCCTGCTCGCCGCCTCCGCGCCCGGGCTCGACCGCACCCGCCGGGCCGGGCTCGCCCTGTTGCGCACCCCGTCCCCGGCCGCCCCCGCGGACGCCGCCTGCGTCTTCGCGCACCGCTGCCCCTTCGCGGACGCCGACTGCCGGGAACTCCCGCAGCCGCAACCGCGCGGCGCCGACCGCACCGCCGCCTGCCACCACGCGCCCGCCTGGCGCGAGCACCTGTCCCGCTGACCGGCAGGCCGCCGGGCATCCGACCGCCCCGGCGCGGCCGTCATCCCGGCGCGTTTCCTGATCCGCCCCTGACACACCTGATGACGGGGCGCCAGCTGAGGAGGAAGATGCTCCTCCGGCAATCAGCTCAGCTGTACGCGTGTGCACCTCGGACCGTCCCCGCAAGCACTGGAGAGATCGCCGCATGACCCACGCCCCGCCGGCCCCGGCCGATCCGGCCCCCGCACCGCCCGGCCTGGCCCCGCCCGACCCGGCCCGGCTGCCGGACCTCACCGCCGCCCTGGCCGCCCGCGCCGCCGAGCACGACCGGGCGGCGAGCTTCCCGCACGAGGGCATCCGACTCGTCCACGCCGCGGGCCTGTTGACCGCGACCGTGCACCCCCGCCACGGCGGGCCCGGGGCCGGGCTCGCCGACACCGTCCGGATCCTGCGCGTCCTGGGCGCCGGGGACCCGGCCGTCGCCCTGGTCACCGCGATGACCCTGTTCACCCACGCCGCCCAGGCCCGGGCCCCGCACTGGCCGGCCGGCCCGCTCGCCGAACTGCTCACCGAGGCGGCCGAACGCCCGGTGCTGGTCAACGCTCTGCGGGTGGAGCCCGAACTCGGCACGCCGGTCCGCGGCGGCCTGCCCGCCACCGTCGCCCGCCACCGCGGCGACCACTGGGAGCTGACCGGCCGTAAGATCTTCTCCACCGGGGCCGTCGCACTGCGCTGGATGCTGGTCTGGGCCCGCACCGACGAACCGCGCCCGCGGGTCGGGTCGTTCCTGGTACGGTCCGACCGCCCCGGGATCACCGTCGAGCCGACCTGGGACCACCTGGGGCTGCGGGCCAGCCGCAGCGACGACGTCCTGCTGGACGCCGTACGCGTCCCGCTCGACCACGTCACCCACCTCGCCACGCCCGACCCGGCCGGCGGCCGGGACCAGGTCGGCGGCGCCTGGAACTCACTCGGCCTGACCGCCCTGTACCTGGGGGTGGCCCGCGCCGCCCAGCAGTGGCTGACCGGCTTCCTGCACGAGCGCACCCCGAGCGCGCTCGGCGCGCCGCTGGCCACCCTGCCCCGGTTCCAGAGTGCCGTCGGCGGGATCGACATCGCGCTCGGCGGCGCCGAACGCCTGGTCACCGCCCTGGCCGAGGCCGTCGACGCCGGCCGGCCCGGCGCCGCCGAGGAGGCGCCCGGCGCCAAGCTGCTCGGCACCCGGGCCGCCATCGACGCCGTCCAGCAGGCCGTCGCCCTGGTCGGCAACCACGGCCTCACCCACCACCACCCGCTCCAGCGCCACCTCAGGGACGTGCTGTGCAGCCGGGTGCACACCCCGCAGGACGACACCGTCCTGCTCGCCCTCGGCCGCGCTGCCCTGCACCGCGGCGCGCCCAACCCCCTTGCCACGAAAGGCCACTGAACCATGTCCGTCGAATTCATCGGAATGATCTCCACCCACGACGTGTCGGAGACCCGCCCCGCCTCCGGACCGGTCGTCGACCGCGACTACACCCGCCGCTTCGCCCAGGCCCACGAGGAGGCCGGGTTCGACCGGATCCTGGTCGCGCACTCCTCCGCCAGCCCCGACCCGCTCCAGGTCGCCGCGTACGCCGCCGCCCACACCGAGCGGCTCGGCCTGCTGATCGCCCACCGCCCCGGCTTCATCGCCCCCACCCTCGCGGCCCGCACCCTGGCCACCCTCGACCAGTTCTCCGGCGGCCGGGTCGCCGTCCACATCATCACCGGCGGCCACGACGCCGAACAGCGCCGCGACGGCGACTACCTCGCCAAGGACGAGCGCTACGCCCGCTCCGACGACTACCTGACCGTGCTCACCAAGGCCTGGACGGCCGACGCGCCGTTCGACCACGATGGCCCGTACTACCGCTTCGCCGACTTCCACTCCGAGGTCCGGCCGGTCGGGAAGATCCCGGTGTTCTTCGGCGGCTCCTCCGAGGCGGCCTACCGGGTCGGCGGCAAGCACGCCGACACCTTCGCCCTGTGGGGCGAGCCGCTGGCCGAGACGGCCCAGCAGATCGCCTCGGTGCGGGCCGCCGCCGAAGCGGCCGGCCGCACCACCCTGCCCGGCACCAGCGTCTCGTTCCGTCCGATCCTCGGCCGCACCGAGGACGAGGCCTGGGAGCGGGCGCACCGCATCCTGGACACCATCCGCAGCCGCGCCGACGCCTTCGGGGGCCGCCGCCAGGTGCTGCCGGTCGGCCCGGACGCGGTACCGCAGAACGTCGGCTCCCAGCGGCTGCTGGCCGCCGCCGCCAAGGCCGACCGGCACGACCGCGCGCTGTGGACCGCCCCCGCCGCCGCCACCGGCGCGGCCGGCAACTCCACCGCCCTGGTCGGCACCCCGGAGACCGTCGCCCGGGCCCTGCTCGACTACGTCGACATCGGCGCCACCACCCTGCTGATCCGCGGCTACGACCCGCTGGACGACGCCACCGACTACGGACGCGAACTGCTCCCGCTGGTCCGCCAGGAACTCGCCCACCGCGACGCGGCCGCCGCCCGCGCCGAGGCCGCCCGTGCGGAGGCCGCCGCGCGCGCCGAGGCCGTGGGCGCGGCCCGGTGACCACCACCCCCGCACCGGCCCGGCCTGCCGGGAGCTGGCACCCCGCCCCCGGCGTCACCCCGCGCGGCACCCTGCTGCTGCTCCCCGGACGCGGCGAACACCCCGGCGTGTACGCCCGGTTCGGGCGCCGGCTGGCCTTCGACGGCTACACCGTGCACGCCCTCGCCGACCGCGCCGACGGCGATGGCCTGTCCGCGCGGGTCGCCGAGGCCAGGACCGCGCCCGGCCCGGTGGTGCTGGCCGGCTCCGACACCGGCGCGCTGCGCGCGCTGGCCGCCGCCGGGCAGGCCCGCCCCGACGCGCTGCTGCTGGCCGCCCCGCCCGCCACCGAACCCGGCCCGGCGGCGCAGGACGGCACACCGGACTGGAGCGACGAACTGGCCGCCCGGACCGCCTGCCCGGTCCACCGCGGCCTGCTCGCCGAGGACCCCGGCTTCCGCCCCGGCCGCCTCGCCCTGGCCGTCCCCGCCGACCTGGCGGGGGCGGCCCGGGCCGCCGCCCCCGACCTGCCGGTCCTGCTGCTGCACGGCGACGCCGACCCGGTCGCCCCGCCCGCGGGCGCCCGCCGGCTGGCCGCCCGGCTGCCCGGCGCCGAACTGCTGCTGGTCGCCGGCGGACTGCACGACGTCCTCAACGACGCCGCGCACCGCACCGTCGCCGCCCAGATCGTCCAGTGGCTGGAACGGCTGCGCCTCGGCCCGGACCTGCCCCGCCTGCTGATCCACGTGCCGCCGTCCGCCCCCCAGGAAGGAACCCGACCGTGACCGCCGTCGACGACCGCCCCGCCGCCCGGACCGCCCCACCCGCCGACCTGCTCAGAAGCACCCTGCGCCGGCACGCCGCCGGGGTCACCGTGATCACCGTGCCGGGCCCGGCCGGATTCACCGCGACCTCCTTCACCTCGGTCAGCCTGGAACCGGCCCTGGTCTCCTTCTACCTGTCCGCCACCGCCTCCAGCGCCCCGGCCGTCCGCGCCGCCGAGGCGTTCACCGTGCACGTGCTGGAGCGCGGCCAGGAGGAGCTGGCCACCCGCTTCGCGCGCAGCGGCACCGACCGCTTCGCCGGTACCGCCTGGCGGCCCGGCGAGCACGGCACCCCCCTGCTGGACGGCGTCGCCGCCTGGCTGACGGCCCGTCCGGTGCTGCTGCAACCGGTCGGCGACCACCTGCTGGTGGTCGGCGAGGTGCTCGCCGCCGGCGCGCAGGGCGGCGAGCCGCTGCTCCACCACGACGGCGGCTTCGGCGGCTTCACCACCGAACGGCCGGCCCTGGGATGACCCTGACCGTCCACTGGTTCCTGCCCACCACCGGCGACAGCCGCCACGTCGTCGGCGGTGGGCACGGCTCCACCCCCGGCACGGCCGGCGCCGACCGGCCCCCCACCATCGCGTACCTGGGCCAGATCGCGCGCAGCGCCGAGCAGTTGGGCTTCGCCGGCGCGCTCACCCCGACCGGTCCCTGGTGCGAGGACGCCTGGCTGACCACGGCGATGCTCACCCAGGTCACCGAGCGGCTGAAGTTCCTGGTGGCGTTCCGCCCCGGCCAGCTCAGCCCCACCCTGGCGGCCCGGATGGCCGCCAGCTACCAGAACCAGTCGCACGGGCGGCTGCTGCTGAACGTGGTCACCGGAGGGGAGTCCGCGGAACAGCGCGCCCTGGGCGACTTCCTCGACAAGGACGGCCGCTACGCCCGCGCCGACGAGTTCCTGGACATCACCGGGCGGCTCTGGCGCGGCGAGCGGGTCGACCACCACGGCACCCATCTACGGGTGGAGGGCGCCGAGTTGACCCGGCTGCCCGACCCCGTCCCGGAGGTGTACTTCGGCGGCTCCTCACCCGCCGCCGAACGGGTCGCGGCCCGCCACGCGGACACCTACCTCACCTGGGGCGAGCCGCCCCGGCAGGTCGAGGAGAAGATCGGCCGGATCCGCGCCGCCGCGGCCGCCCACGGCCGCACCCCCCGGTTCGGCATCCGGCTGCACACCATCAGCCGCGACACCTCCGCCCAGGCCTGGGCCGAGGCCGGCCGGCTGCTGGCCGCGATGGACCCCGACCGGATCCGCGCCACCCAGCAGGCGCTCGCCCGCAGCGAGTCCGAGGGCCAGCGCCGGATGCGGGAACTGCACGGCGGGAGCGCCGAGCGGCTGGAGGTTTCCCCGAACCTGTGGGCCGGGATCGGCCTGGTCCGCGGCGGCGCGGGCACCGCCCTGGTGGGCAGCCACACCGAGGTCGCCGACCGGATCGAGGAGTACCACCGCCTCGGCGTCGACGAGTTCATCCTCTCCGGCGCCCCGCACCTGGAGGAGGCCTACTGGGTCGGCGAGGGGGTGCTGCCGGTGCTCGCCGCCCGCGGGCTGTGGCGGCGCCCCGACGCGCCGCCCGCCACCCCGACGGTCACGGAGAGCTAACGGACGGTATCCCTTCGCATACAGTTCGCCCGGCCGGGTATCCCGGGGGAGGGGCGGGAGCGGAACCGCTCCGTCCGGTCGGAGGTCAGGAGAGAGCCATGGCCAACTGGTGGCGCACCGCCGTGTCCTGGTGGGATCGACGTCGACACCCGCAGGGGCGTCCCGAGGAACCGACCGTCGACGTCCGTCGCACGGTCTTCACCGCGGACTTCACCTCCACCCGCCAGTGGGTGGCGGGCCGCAGCAGCGCCTATCCCGACATGGGACCGACCAACCGGGGCGACCACAAACTCGACCACCTGACGCCCCGCCCGATCCAGGGCGGCGTCTTCAACGCCACCCGCCGCACCACCGACGACCTCTGGGACTGCGACCTGCTCACCACCGAGGGCAGCCCCGACGGCTTCCAGCTGCGCACCGGCGACGCACTGCGCGCCAAGGTCACCCTCCCCACCGGCCTCGGCGCCTGGCCCGCGATCTGGACCTGGCGCGCCGGCGGCAACGAGATCGACGTCTTCGAGTACCACCCCGACAACCCCAACACCCTGGAGCTCTCCAACCACGTCCGCCCCGGCCACCGCTACTGGCTCGGCCCGCCCTCGCTGGTCGCCCCCGGCGCGACCATCACGCTGCGCACCGAGTTCGGCGCCCGCTCGGTCGACTGGTACGTCGCCGACCGCCTGGTCTACTCCGACCGGCGCGGCGTCGGCACCTCCTGGCACGCCTACCTGATCGTCAACCTGTCCGTCGTCGACGGCACCTACCACCCGCGCCCGGCGGCCGGCACCACCCGGCTCTCCTGGACCTGCCACAGCCTGGACGTCCTGCGCTGACCGGCCCACCGGCCCGGGCGGGCCGCCCGCGGGGGCAGCACCTACGATGGCACCTCCGCCCGCCCGGGACCGCGCCGCCCACCGCCCCGGGCACCGCCCGACCGGAGGGGGCCCAGGATGCGCGTACTGCTGGTGGAGGACGAACCCGACCTGCGGGCGATCACCGGCGCCGGCCTGCGCGACGCCGGCTTCTTCGTCGACCAGGCCGGCGACTGGCCCACCGCCGACGAACTGCTGGCCCGCAACGACTACGCCTGCGTCGTCCTCGACCGCCTGCTCCCGCACGGCGACAGCCTGCCCGAACTCCAGGCGCTGCGCCGCCGCGGCTGGTCGGCGCCGGTGCTGTGCCTGACCGCCCTGCACACCCTCGACGACCGGCTGACCGGCTTCGAGCACGGCGCCGACGACTACCTGGTCAAACCGTTCGCCCTGCCCGAACTGGTGATGCGGGTGCGCAGCCTGGCCCGCCGCGCCCGCCGCCGCACCCCGGTCTTCCTGCGCCACGCCGACCTGGAACTCGACCTCGCCCGCCGCGAGGTCCGCCGTGCCGGGGTCCTGCTCTCGCTCACCCCCAAGGAACTCGCCGTCCTGCAGCACCTGCTGGAGCACGCCGACGAGGTGGTCGGCAAGGGCGAACTGTTCCGCCACTGCTGGGACGAGCTCGCCGAACCCAGCTCCAACGTGGTCGAGGCGGTGATCGCCGGGCTTCGCCGCAAACTCGGCGGCCCGCCGCTGGTCCACACCGTCCGCGGCCAGGGCTTCCGGCTCACCGACGTCCTGGAACGGCCCCGGTGAACCGGTCCGCCTCCCCGGCCCGGCGCGGCCTCGCCCGGCTGCGGTGGCGGCTCACCGCCGCGTACACGGCCATCATCGTGATCGGCCTCGCCGCGCTGTCCTTCCTGCTGCTGCGCACCGACGCCCGCTCCGGGCGCGCCGTCGAGTACGAGGAGATGCGCCGCCGGGCCGCCGTCGCCGCCTCGCTGATCTACTACCAGGACGGGCAGCTCATGCTGGACGGCCTCCAGGACGACGAGGCCACCACCGGCAACCCCCAGGTGACCGTCCTGCTGCGGCAGACCGGCACCGCCGAGCGCTACCGGCCGGTCTTCACCAGCCGCCAGGGCCGCTTCACCGTCACCCCCGCCCGTCTCGCGGACGCCGCGGACGCCGCGCTGGCGCAGGACGACACCGGCACCGCCGAGGGCACCGACACCACCGGCCGCCCCGTCCACCTGCTGGCCACCCCGTTCTACCAGGACGGCACCGAGCGCCAGGCCGGCGCGGTCGTGGTGGTCGGCGACCCGGGACGCGGCTCCGCCGAACACCACCGGCTGGCCGTCGCCCTGGCCGCCGGCTGCGCGGTGTTCACCGCGCTCGGCGCGGCGGCCGGCCACGCCCTCAGCGGCCGCAGCGTCCGGCCCGCCTGGCAGGCGCTCGACCAGCAGGAACGGCTGCTCGCCGACGCCGCACACGAGTTGCGCACACCGGTCGCCGTCCTGCGCGGCGCCGTGGACCTGGTGGAGGGTGCCCCGGCGGCGCTGCCCGAGCACCTGCCCCGGCTGCGCCGCGCCTCGGACCGGATGGCCGAGGTGATCGAGAACCTGCTGGTCCGAGGCCGGCTGCAGGCCGGCGTGGACGGACCCAGGCGGGTACCGGTCCGGCTGGACCAGTTGGTGGAGGCGGTCTGCGAGGAGCTCCCGCCCGGGCCGCACCGCCTCGGGCTCGACCTCGACCCGGTGGTCGCCGAGGTGGACCCGGCCCTGGTCCGGCTCGCGGTCCGCAACCTGCTGGACA
Source organism: Kitasatospora sp. NPDC048540 (assembly GCF_040651175.1). Lineage (NCBI taxonomy): Bacteria > Bacillati > Actinomycetota > Actinomycetes > Kitasatosporales > Streptomycetaceae > Kitasatospora > Kitasatospora sp. NPDC048540. The sequence continues at coordinate 40,904 of NZ_JBEZIR010000035.1, read as the reverse complement.
ACGCGGTGCGCCACGGCGGGACCCCGGCCGGTGGTCCGGCCGAGGTCGAGGTCCGGGTGGCGGGCCCGGTGGTGACGGTGGCGGACCGCGGGCCCGGGCTCGGACCGGCCGGGCCGGCGGCGGTGTTCACCCGCTTCCACTCGCCGGGCGGCGGTACCGGCATCGGACTGTCCCTGGTCCGCTGGGTCGCCCACGCACACGGCGGCGAGGTGACCGCCGGGGCGCGGGACGGCGGCGGGGCGGTGTTCACGCTCCGGCTGGAGCGGCGCCCGGCCCGCCGGTGGCGCGTCCGGGGCCGGGCGGCGGCCCCGCGCCGCGGCGCCCTCACGGATTCCTCATGACCGGCCCAGCAGGATGACCGGCGGGCCGGTGACCGCCGGTCCGCCGCCTGCCCCAGGAGTGCACGTGCGCCGACACGCTTCCCCCGTTCTCCGCCGCAAGGCCCAGCTGGCCGCCCTCGCCGTGGGGGTGGTCGCCGCCTGCGGCGCCGGATTCGCCTTCTCCGACGCCTCGGCCGGCCAGCGCCCCGGCCGCCCCACCCCCCGGCCGGCCCACGCCGGACACCGCCCGTCCCCGGCGGCCACCGTCCCGACCGCCAGCACCCAGGCCGCCCCGGCTCCGGCCACCCCTGCGGTCCCGTCCGCCTCCCCCTCCGTCGCGGCCGGGGCGACGCCCACGGGCACCGGGAAGGTCGTCCTGCCGACCCCCGACACCGGCTTCGACTATCAGATCGGCGGCCCCTACCAGCCGCCCGCCGGCGTCGGCGCGGTCTCCCGCGACCACACCGCGCCGCCGGTCCCCGGGCTGTACAACGTCTGCTACCTGAACGCCTTCCAGGCGCAGCCCGACGCCACCGCCTGGTGGCAGGCCAACCACCCGGCGCTGCTGCTGCGCGACGGCCAGGGCAGCCCGGTGATGGACGAGGACTGGGGCGAGGCCCTGCTCGACGTGTCCACCGCGGCCAGGCGCACCGAGCTGGCCGGGGTGGTGGGCGGCTGGATCGACGAGTGCGCGGCCAAAGGCTACCAGGCCGTCGAGCCCGACAACCTGGACTCCTACGAGCGCTCCGGCGGCCGCCTCGACAAGTCCCACAACGCCGCCTTCGCCCAGCTGCTGGCCGCCCGGGCGCACGCCGACGGGCTGGCGATCGGCCAGAAGAACACCACCGACCTGATCGACCGCGGCCGGAGCATCGGCTTCGACTTCGCGGTCTGCGAGGAGTGCGGCCACTACGACGAGTGCGGCGCCTTCGCCTCCGCGTACGGCAACCGGGTGTTCGTGATCGAGTACAACGCCGCCGACTTCGCCAAGACCTGCAAGGCGTTCGGCAGCACGCTGTCCGTGGTGCAGCGGGACCGCGACGTCCGCCCGGCCGGCCGCTCCGGCTACGTGTTCAAGTCCTGCTGATCCGGGGCGGTCGACGAAATCAGCTGATGTTCCGTCAACTTCGTTGGCTGCAAGCTAGCGTGAAGGGCGGCGGGCCCGGTGTCGGAGCCGCGGCCCGCCGTCCGCGCAGCGAGTTGCGAGTGCACCGGTCCGGAGGCCGTCATGACCGAACCCGCCTTCCCCGTCCCCGGCAGCCCGGCGCAGTTCCTCGCCGTCACCTGCTCCTACGGGGCGATGGCGGCGGCGCTCGGCGCCGTCCTGCTGGGCTTCCTGCTGCAGGGCGGCCCGCAGAGCACCCTGCTCGGCGTCGCCGCGCTGGTCAGCCTGGTGCTGGCGCTGACCACCGCGGTCGGCTACCGCTCGTTCCCGTACAGCCGGCCGGTACTGGTCGGCACGCTCGCGTCCAACCTGCTGATGCTGCTGTGGGGCCTGATCCTGCAAGGCCTGGCGCTGGTGGGGATCGTCTGCTCGTTCGTGCAGGGCGCGAGCGTGCTGGGCAGCGGGCTGCGGACCACCGTGGTGGCGGTCGGCTTCGTCCTGCTGAACGTCCTGCTCCGGGTCTGCTCACGCTGCCTGGCCGCCGCGACCGGCGGCCGGCAACCTCAGCCGCGCCCCGAACGGTAGCCGTCCAGCACGTCCTGCCGCAGCATCGACCCGAACCCCGCGGACTCCAGCCGCAGACCCAACTGCGCCTCGCTGACGCCGAGTTCCGCCGCGGTGTCGCCCAGGTGCCAGTCGTGCCCGGCGAGCCGGTCGAGCAGGTGGCCGCGGCGGACCTGGCTCTCCGACAGCCGGAAGGTCTTCAGGTAGGCGATCCGGCCGGCCCCGTCCAGGATCGCCTCCCCGACGTGGTTCTCCTGCTTGGGCGCGAACGGCGGCACCAGCCGGGCCAGCGTGAACCGGCCCATCCGGTACAGCGTCCGGACCACGTGCTCGGGACCGAGCAGCCCGCCGGCGAGCACCGAGCCGTGGAACTCGGCCCAGTCGCTCTCCTGCCGCCGCGCCGCCGCCCGCAGATCGGCCAGCGAACGGATCCCCGCGCCCGGGATCCGCGCCCGGAACTCCGGCACCGGCGCCATGTACGTCGCGAAGTGGTGGATCAGCTCGCCGTACAGGTCCAGCACCAGCGTGGGGTGCAGCACCCGGTAGTCCTCCGGATGCGGCACCACGAAGGCACCCGCGAGCGCGTCCGCGACGTACACCACCAGCCCGCACTGGCCCGGATGCAGCTCGAACACCCGCAGCGCGTCGGCCAGCCCGCGCACCTCCGAGCCCTGGTACGCCTCCTCGGCGCGCGGCGGCAGACCGTGCCGGACGGCCCGCTGCGACCACTGCTCCCACACGATCGGCGGCCCGCCGGCGTGCCTGGCCAGGTACCCGTCCACCGCGAGTTGCTGCGGCAGGAAGCGCAGCCTGGTCCGGCGGCCGCCCGTCCGGCCGGAGATCCGCAGCGGCATCCGTTCCGGCAGCGCGCCGCCCGCCGCCAGCTGGGTGCCGTACGCCGCCGCGGGCGTGCCGTCCTGCGCCCAGTCGGCGACGAACCCGTGCGGCACGTAGCCCAGTTCGGCGTCGGCCGGACCCACCAGCCGGTGCAGCCGCAGACCCTCGACGGGTTCGCCGCGCACCAGCGGCACCAGCGGCACCAGCCGCACGGCGCCCCACACCTGGGACGGCCGGGCCGTCAGCCCGGTCGGGTCGAGCGTGCTCATCGCGCCTCCCGCGCGTCCGGGGCGGCCAGGAACCGCCCGGTGGCGGCGGCCAGATGGTCCCGCAGCTCGGCCAGGCCGGTGCGGCCCTCGGCGAAGCGGGCGAACTCCACCAGCGCCGGCAGGTCCTCCGCGTCCCGCAGCCCGGCCGTCGGCACACCCGCCGCCAGCCGCCGCACGTCGAACCCGTCCGCGTCGTACACCGGGTTCAGGTGCACCACGGCGGTGCGGCGGTCCGGGTCCAGCCGGGTCCGCCAGATCCGCAGCACCTCGCCGGCCAGGCCGGGCGGTGCGTTGTCCCAGCCGTCGGAGACGATCAGCAGCCGCTCGGGCGCGGTGTCCAGCGCGTCCAGGATCCGCAGTCCCAGCGGCGTCGGACCGGACGGGCGGGCCAGCAGCGGATCCGTCCGCCCGGAGGTCCACAGCCCGGTGTAGTCGGCCGCCAGCGCCTCCAGCAGGTGGTGACAGGCCAGCGCCACCGCCAGCGGACGGCGGCGCTTGGCCCCGGAACCGTCCGTGGAGAAGCTGTCGTCCAGCACCGCCGCGACCCGCCCCCAGCGGCCGCGCTGCCCGCCCGCAGCCCGCAACGCCGCCGTCCGCAGCGCCCCGGTGAGCTCGGCCCGCCGGGCCACCCGGTCCGCCACCGGCAGCGCCAGCACGTACGAGGCCAGCGGGGTCAGCGGCATCCGCCCGAGGTCCGCCCGGACCGCGCCCGCGCCGAGCCGCCCCGCCGACTCCTGCAGCCGTAACTGCTCCAGCCGGGTCATCCGCGGCGCGATCCGCTCCAGGAACTCGGCCCGCGGCACGCCCTGCCGGGCCGCGAAGCCCTCCGCGACGGTGTACGGCAGCTCGAACAGCGCGGAGCGCTGGTAGTGCGCCCGCCGCCAGCTCTCCAGGATCGGCGTCGCGTACCGGGCGGCCCGGCCCGGCGTGAACAGGAAGCCGCCCAACTCCGGTGCGGCGGGCGCAAGATGGGCATGCCGGACGGCCTGCTTCAGCGCGCCGCGGTACTTCACCGCATCGAGCGCCGGGTCCGGCCGGGCCGCGATCCAGTCCCGGATGACCGCCCGGGTGCGGCGGTTGTTCACCTTCGCCCGGCGCAGCGCGCCGAACAGCCCGTACACCCGCTGCGGCGGCAGCAGCGCCAGCCGCCGGGCGATCAGCCGGCCCTCGGTGCGGCGCTGCTCCGCGCTCGCCTCGGCGGAACTCTCCAGCAGGCGCCGCACGATCAGCACGGCGTTGTGGTCGTTGATCTCCAGGGCCAGCGTCGCCGCGTACAGCTCGCGGTAGTTGCCGAGGATGTAGGCGTGCAGGAAGTCGAGCGACAGGCGCTGCTCGGCGGCGTCGGAGTGGAACTCCCGCTGGCCGGTGGAGGTGATCGCCGCGTTCACGAACAGCAGCACGTCCTCGGCCGCGACCAGGTCGCCGTACGTGTCCACCGGACCCCTCTCACGGGCTGCTTCGGATGCCGGCCGGGGAGTGGGGGCGCGAACTGCGAATCATTGCGGTAGAGGCAGGTTCCGGAAGTCGCGCCGGAGTCCCGCGGCCGGCCCTGGGACGGTAACAGAGCAGGCCACGGGAGGTCCAAGCGATATCCGCGGGCCGCTCAGCGGCCCCGGCGGATCCACTCGTCGAGCTGCGGTGCCTCGGCGCCGATGGTGGTGTCGTCACCGTGCCCGGTGCGCACCACGGTCTGCGGCGGGAGGGTCAGCAGCCGGCCGCTGATCGACCGGACGATGGTCGGGAAGTCCGAGAACGACCGCCCGGTGGCACCGGGCCCGCCCGCGAACAGGGTGTCGCCGGTGAAGACCGTCCCGAGCTGCGGCGCGTACAGGCAGACCGCGCCGGGCGCGTGCCCGGGGGTGTGCAGCACCGTCAGCGCGACGCCCGCCACCTCGAGCTGCTGCCCGTCGGCCAGCGGCCCGTCCGGGTCGCGGTCCGGGTGGGTCTGCTTCCACAGCGGGAGGTCGTCCGGGTGCAGCAGGACCGGCGCGCCGGTCAGCGCGGCCAGCGCCGGGCCAGCGTCGATGTGGTCGTTGTGGGCGTGGGTGCAGACGATCGCCGTCACCCGGCGGTCGCCGACCACGGCCGCGATGGCCGCGGCGTCGTGCGCCGGGTCGATCACCAGCGCCTCCCGGTCGTCGCCGACCACCCAGACGTTGTTGTCCACCTCCCAGCTGCCGCCGTCCAGCTCGAAGGTGCCGGAGGTGACCACCCGCTCGATCCGGGCGCCCGCGGTGCCCGCCATCAGAACACCACCACCGAACGCAGGACCTCGCCCTCGTGCATCCGGGCGAAGGCGTCCTCCACCCCGGTCAGCGGGATCGTCTCGCTGACGAACGCCTCCAGGTCGAGGCGGCCCTGGAGGTAGAGGTCGATGAAGACCGGGAAGTCCCGGCTGGGCAGGCAGTCGCCGTACCAGGAGGACTTCAGCGCACCGCCGCGCCCGAACACGTCCAGCAGCGGCAGCTCCAGCTTCATCTCGGGCGTCGGCACACCGACCAGCACCACCGTGCCCGCCAGGTCGCGGGCGTAGAACGCCTGCCGGTAGGTCTCCGGCCGTCCCACCGCGTCGATCACCACGTCCGCGCCGTGGCCCCCGGTGAGCTCCCTGATCGCCTCGACGGCGTCGGTGGAGCCGGAGTTGACGGTGTGGGTGGCGCCGAGGCCGGTGGCCCCGGCCAGCTTGCGGTCGTCCAGGTCGACCGCGATGATCCGGGCCGCGCCCGCCAGCCGGGCACCCAGGACGGCGGCGCTGCCCACGCCGCCGCAGCCGATCACGGCGACCGTGTCGCCGCGGCCCACCGCCCCCGTGTTGAGCGCCGCGCCGAGCCCGGCCATCACCCCGCAGCCCAGCAGACCCGCGACCGCGGGCGCCGCCTTCGGGTCGACCTTGGTGCACTGCCCGGCCGCCACCAGGGTCTTCTCCGCGAACGCGCCGATGCCCAGCGCGGGGGACAGCGGCGTCCCGTCGGTGAGCGTCATCTTCTGCACCGCGTTGTGCGTGTTGAAGCAGTACCACGGTCGGCCGCGCCGACAGGCACGGCACTGTCCGCACACCGCGCGCCAGTTGAGGATGACGAAGTCCCCGGGCGCCACCTCGGTCACCCCCGGGCCGACCGCCTCCACGACACCCGCCGCCTCGTGCCCCAGCAGGAACGGGAACTCGTCGTTGATCCCGCCCTCCCGGTAGTGCAGGTCGGTGTGGCAGACACCGCACGCCTGCACCTGGACCAGGGCCTCGCCCGGCCCGGGGTCGGGGACCTTGATGGTCTCCACCCGCACCGCCGCACCCTTCTCCAGCGCGACCACTGCCTGTACCTGCTGAACCATCCGCCAGACACCCTTCGTCCGCCGGCGCGCTCGTGGCGCGCCCGGTCTGTCACGTCGGCCGCCGCGACGGCGTGCACCGCGCGGGCGACCGGTCTGCCCGCCTCCGAACCTACCGCTGTCCGGCCACCGCCGAGAGACGCCCGACCGATCCGCCGCGCCCTGGTTTACGAGCCCGGGCACGGGTGAGACGAGCCCCGGGCCGGGCATCCCGTCCGGCCGACGCGTCCTTCAGGAGGGGTTCGCATGGCCTGGCTGATCGTGATAGTCGCCGTGCTGGCGGTACTGGCCGCCGGGCTCGCCGTCGCACTGCCGCGGATCAGGACCCGGCAGCTGCGGGCACGGTTCGGCCCGGAGTACGAGCGGGCCCTGCGCGGCCACGGGGACGACGTCCGCGGCGCCGAACGGGAGCTGACCGCCCGGATCCGCGACGACCGCGCGCTGCAGCTGCGCCCGCTCGGCCCGGCCGAGCAGGAGAACGTCCGGCGGCGCCTCGCCGAGGTCCAGGAGCAGTTCGTCGACGACCCCGGGCGGGCCGCCGGCGACGCCGAACGGCAGCTCACCGGCCTGCTCGACCGGCTGGGCTACCCCGCGCAGGGCCGTACCGAGGCACTGTCCGTGCACCACGCCACCGCCCTGCCGGCCTACCGCACCGCGCTCGGGACGCTGGAGCGCGCCCAGGCCGTGCAGGTCGGCACCGAGGAACTGCGCCACGCCCTGCTCGCCGTCCGCGACCTGACCCTGCGGGTCCTGGCCGACCGGCAGGCCGCCCCGGCTGCCGCGGGCCGTCCGGCCGCCCTGCACAAGGCCCCGGCCCCGCGCACCAGCTGACCCGCCGTCGGGAGAAGGAGAGGACCACCGCCATGCCGCACAACGAAGCCCAGCAGCCGGGCCCCGCCGCCCGCACCACCGTCCCCCGCCAGGCCGAGCCCGGCGAGCCGCACCGGGCCTCCCCGCCGGAGCCCCGGCCGCAGTCGCCTTCCCAGGGCGGCGACCGCCCCACCCGTACGCTGCGCGCCGTGCTGCCGGGCGAGCCGGACCCCACCGGACGGCCGGGCGGCTGGCTGGAGCCGGAACGGGTGGAACGCCTCACCGCCGAGTGGCGGGCCGTGCAGAGCGGGTTCGTCGACGACCCCGGGCAGGCCGTCCGGGCGGCCGACAAGCTGGTCGGCAAAGCGGCCGGGATGGTCACCGAGGCCATCACCGAGCAGCGCGGCGAGCTGCGCGTCGCCACCGACCCGTCCGACGGCGACACCGCGGGCGACACCGAACGCCTGCGGCTCGCCCTGCGCGACTACCGCACCCTGCTGGACCGGCTGCTCGCGCTGCAGGCCCCGCGCTGAGCGCACCGCACGCGGACGGGCCCCGGCGCGGATCGGCCGGGGCCCGTCGGTGCAGCGGTGCTGCGGTGGTGTTACTGGCCGGCGCCGGCGACCGAGACCGCCGTGCCGAGGTGGCTGTTCGGGATGACGGCGTCGACGTCACCGAAGGTGGTCCAGGACCCGGCGGAGTTGCGCACGGTGTGGCGCAGGTGGCCCGCAGTGTCGACCACGACGACCTGGAGGGCGTCGTTGCCCGAGAGGCGGTCGGTGTCGGCCACCCCGACGCCCGCGATGGTGCCGAGCGAGGCCTTGGTGGCGGCCTTGACGTCGCCGAACACCGTCCACGAGCCGGTCGCCCGGCGGATCGCGTGGTAGATCCCGGTGCCGTTGTTGCCGGTGACGACGACCTGCAGCTCGCCCTTGACCGCGGCCACCGCGACGTGCTCGGCGGTCCCCGGGTTGGAGGAGTTGGCGAACACGTCGCCCCAGGCGGCGAACGCGGAGCCGGCGTCGGCGCGGTTGGCGTGCCAGAGCTTGCCGCCGGCGACCGCGACCAGCTGGATGCCGGCGCCGTCGGTGGAGGCCACCGACAGCTCCTTGATCTCACCGATCTGGCCGGGGACGTACAGCTCCTGCCAGGCGCCCCAGGTCCCGTCGGTGTGCCGGACCACCTCGTACAGCGCGGACGGGCCGCGCTGGCCGAAGAGGTGGAACTCGCCCCCCATGACGACCGAGCCGACCAGCTTGGTGATCCGGGCGGTGGCCGGGGTGTTGCCCGAGTGCTCGATCGGCACCTCGTCCGGGATCGGCGCGGCGGTCCCGGACGGCGAGGTCCACTGGCCGGTGGCCGAGTCGCGGATCAGGAACTGGATCGCCGAGCCCTCGGCGGCCAGGAAGGTCTTGCCGGTGCCCGACTCGGCCTGGGTCAGCGACGAGGTCGCGCCCGGGTTGTAGTACATGTCGGGGACGGAGTCCCAGGCGGCCCAGGTGCCGTCCGCGTGGCGCGTGGTGTGCGCCGGGTTGCCCCCGTCGGTGTTGATGCTCAGCTGGAACTCGGGGCCGGCGTAGACCACACCGATCGGGCCGGGCACGAAGGCCTGGGCCGGAGCGGCCACGGCGGTCGCGAGTGCCACGGCGGCGGCGACCCCTACGCCGATCCGCCGGATGCTGTGCTTGTTCACTGTTCCCCCATACGCGCATACGCGAAGTGATTGACGGCACGTCACCGTGCCCCGGCCGATGAGATCGGCGGGGTGACGGGCCGAGGGGAAGCCTACCTTCGTCCGCGATCATCCGGCCGCCTCATTTTCTCCGGCGCACCCCCTCTGATCAGGCGTTATATCCGCTTTGCGCGGGCGAGTGCGGCAACGACCGAAATGATCACCGGCCCCGGGCATCACCTCTCGGCGAGCCGCGCCCGGGCCGCCCGCAGGTGCGGGCCCTCGCGCAGCGCCGCCGGCACCGGGAGCAGGACCGTGCGCAGCGCCCGTGCCTCGACGGTGGCCACGGCGTCGGTGAGCTGCCAGCCGGGCCACCCGTACATCCGCCGGGCCCAGCCGGGGAGCAGCGCGAAGGAGAGCCCGGCCACGGCCGACCAGGCCGGGCGGGCCGGGGTGGCCCACGCGGCCCAGCCGGGCATCGGCGGGGCGAGCACCAGCCGGGCCGCCGAGCGGGCGGCCGGGGTGGCCCGCAGCCGGCCGCGGACCTCGGTGAAGTACCCGGCCAGCTGCTCGCGGGTCTCCGGCACCGGGTGGCCCGGCCCCACCCCGAGCAGCCGGGGGATCCGGGCCTGCTCGGCGAGGTAGCGGTCGGCCTCGTCGGGCGGCAGGCCCAGACCGGCCCGGCGCGCCACGCCGAGGAAGGAGTCGACCTCGCAGCAGTGCACCCACACCAGCAGCTCCGGGTCGTCGGCCCGGTAGCGTGCCCCGGTCACCGGGTCGGTCCCGCGGACGTGCCGGTGCACCCGGCGGACCCGCTCGACGGCCTCGCGCACCTGCTCCCCGGTGCCGTACGTGGTCACGCCGACGAACGAGGCGGTACGGGCGAGCCGCCCCCACGGGTCCTCGCGGAACGCCGAGTGCTGCGCCACGCCCGCCATCGCGAGCGGGTGCAGGGCCTGCAGCAGCAGGGCCCGCAGCCCGGCCAGGCCCATCACCGGGTCCGCGTGCAGCCGCCAGGACACCGAGGCGGGCCCGAACAGGCCGGCCGCGGGGATGGCACCGGGCGGGGGAGCGTCGACGGCCACGAGTTCCTCCCGGGGAGACGTCCTGGTCCCTCCAGTGTCCGCCGCGGCGCGCCCGCTGCCCAGGGCCCGGCGGGGTCCGGCTACCGGACCGACTCGAGGTGGGCGAAGACCACCACGTTCGAGGTGTAGTCCTTCTTGGTGCGGTCGTACGAACCGCCGCAGGTGATCAGCCGGAGCTGGGCGTCCGGGGTGTCCGCGTACACCCGCTTGTCGGGGAAGGCGTCCTTCTCGAAGGTCTCCACGCTGTCGACGGTGAAGACGGCGACCTTCTTGTCGGCCCGGGTCACCTCGATCTTGTTGCCGGGCAGCAGCACCCGCAGCATCAGGAACACCGCCGGCCCGGTCCTGGTGTCCACGTGCCCGGCCAGCACCGCGGCGCCCGGCTCGCCGGGGGAGGCGCCGTCGCGGTACCAGCCGACCAGGTTCTTGTCGTCGACCGGCGGCGCGTTCAGCTGGCCGGTGGCGTTGAGGGTCAGCTCGGTGGTCGGGGCGTCGACCATCAGCTGGGGGATCCGCACCCGGGTGGGGGAGGAGCGGGGCAGGACGGGTCCGCGCTTGGCGGGCGGCTTGGCCGCGGCCGTGGTGGGCGGCGCTGCGACGGCGGGGGCGGCGACGGCCGGCGCGGCGACGGAGGACCCGGCGGGCGTGGCGTCGACCGAGTTGTAGAGCACGAGGGCGCCGAGCGCCGTCGCGGCCAGGCCGAATCGCAGCAGCCGGCCGGTGCGCTGCGGGGGCGGACGGTCCATCGGGCGGGCCTTTCTGGTGGGTGGAGCCACGGGTGGTGAACCCCGCAACGCCCTGCCGGGCTGCCACCGCGAGGCGGCGGGCCGGCAGGGCGTCGGGGCGGTGCGGGTGCGGGGTGACCGGGGGTCAGACCGCGGCGCCCGCGGCGGTGCCGGTACGGCGGCGGCGCAGCGCGAGCGCCGTCACGCCGATGCCGCCCGCCAGCAGCGCCGCGCCGGTCGCGGCACCGCCGCCGGACAGCGCCAGACCGCCACCACCGGTGTGGACGCCGCCGTGCGGCGCCTTGTACTCGCCCTTGCTCTCCGTCTTGCTCTCGGTGCCGTGCTCCTCGGCCGGCTTGGCCTCCTTGGTGTCCTTGGCCTCCTTGGAGCTGCCGGAGTCCTTGGAGTCCTTGGTGGCCGTGTCGTAGCCCTCCCAGCTCTTCTGGGTGCTCGTATCGCTCGCGCCGTCGGCGAGGGCGATGGCGGGGGCACCGAGGACCAGGGTGGCGGCGAGGGCAGCGCCGGTCGCGAAAGTACGTGCAGAACGCATGAGGTGTGTCCTTCCGGGGCTTGCGAGGGCCGGCCCGTCGCCGGCTCGTCAGATCGCAGAAGCACCGTTCCTCACCGTCCTCGGCCCGTCGGCGGGTCGCATTCGGAGGGCGCCCTCCCGGGGTATTCGCTGGGCTCTTCGGGTGGCTGTGGTCAACCGTGCGGCGCGTCCTGCCGACGCCTTCCGCGTCCGCGGGCCGGCGTGCGGTAAAGAGCCGCGCCGGGCGTTCAGTCGCAGCGCCGCGGGTGCCCGGGCGGCACCGGGCCGGCCGGGTGCGGCGGCGGACCGGTGACGCCCGGCGCGGGATCGGTGACGCCCGGCGCCGGGTCGGTGAGGTGCAGGGCCCGTAACGCGACCTCGGTGGCGAACCGGGTGTCGGCGTCGGCGAGCTGGTCGCCGAAGGCGCGTTCGAGGGCGCGGATCCGGTAGCGGACGGTCTGCGGGTGCACCCCGAGCTGCTCGGCCATCTCGCCGGCGGTGGCCCGGGTGGTGAGCCAGATCCGCAGGGTGTCCAGCAGCCGGGCCCGCCGGGCCGGGGTGAGTCCGGCCAGGGGGGCGAGGCGGCGCTGCGCGATCTGCCGGGCGAGCGCGCGGTCGCCCAGCAGCCACAGCTGGACCAGGTGGTCCTCGCAGTACACCGGCGCCGGGGGTGCGCCCGGGCCGCACGGCGCCGGGTCCCGGTCGGCGGTCAGGGCGAGCAGCTGGCGGGCCCAGCGCAGCGAGTGCGCGGCCTCGCCGAGCGGCGTGGTCAGCCCGACCGCGGCCGGGCAGCCGGCCAGGGCGGTGGCCAGGGCGCGGCGGCGCCGCTCGTCCAGCGGGCCGGGGACCAGCAGGTACGGCTCGCGGCCGGCCAGGTCCACCAGTACGTCCCGGTCGAGCGCCGCGCGGGCGGGCCGCGCGCCGGGGCCCAGGGCGACCAGGGTGACCTCCTGCGGCAGCGGCCAGACGGCCAGCTCCGCCAGCTCGGCCAGCGCGCCGCGGGCCACGGAGGTGCCGCCGAGGATGCGGCGCAGCAGCCGGCGGCGGCGGTTGTCCGGCTCCTCGCCGAGCTCGGCCATCGCCTGGAGGTAGCCCTCGCGGGAGAGCTCGGCGATCTCGCCCATGTAGGCGAAGAGCGCGTCGGCGAACGCCATCAGCACGGTCGCCGAGAGGTTGTAGCGGCGCCCGACCGTGCGGACCCGGCGCAGCGCCACCTGGCAGCCGATCCGGTAGGCGTCGTGCAGCATGTCCAGGCTGCGGCCCTCGTACGCCTCGTGGCGGCCGAAGCCCCGGCAGATCTCGTCGCGCAGCGCGGTGGTGGCGGCGGGGGCGGCGACCTGGTCGACGAAGGTGGCGATGTTCTGTTCGATGCCGACCCTGATCACCCGGGCGTTGGGGCCCTCCAGGAGTTCCCGGTACTCGGGGATGACGGTGACGATCTCGGCGGCCATCTCCTTGAGCAGGCCGGGGAGTTCGGGGCGCATCACGGCGGCCAGTTCGCGTGGGATCTGTTCCATCGACGCCGCCCCGGCTGCCTTCGGTGGCCTGGCCATGTGGTCCCCCTGACGGTCGGCCGGGCGGCGGCGGGCGGCCGGACCGGCCCCCGCCGGGGCCGGTCGGCGCGCCGGCGCGGCTTCCGGCGGTTCGCTGCTGACCGTGCCCGGCCGGTGCGGCTCGGTCGGGCGCGTGCGCACAACATGTGGTGGTGCGCCGAAGATAGAGCACGAGCGGTGTGCAGCGCAGCACCCAGGGAACACGAACCCTGCTCCTGGGCAAAGGAGTTGACTCCAGCGGCGGGCGCCGTCCGGTGCGCCGGTGCTCACTTCCGGACAAGGGTCCGCGCGTTTCTCATCGCGCGCGGACAAGAATTTACCGGCGGGTAGCGAAGTCCGGGGGAAATGGGGCGGGGGCGTTGCGCGGCCTCATTACCGGTGCGTAACGTCCCACCTCAGCGGGGCGACCCCCACATTCCGCCCCGCTTCCCCGGACCGTGCGGTCACCGAATTCCCGTTGTCGGACAGGAAGTCCGGATGATCCCGCACGCCGACTCTCGGAAAGGACCAGCCTGTGCGCAACACAGTCAAGGGCGCCCTTGTCGCCGCCGCCGCACTCTCCGCTGCGGCCGGCCTCGCGCTCGCCCCCGCCACCGCCACCACCACGGCCACCTGGACGGCCAGCCCCGGCGGCGCCTGGACCGCCAAGGCCGCCTCGCCCAAGCTCACCGACACCAGGACCGGCACCAAGCTGACCTGTTCCTCCTCGTCCGCGGCCGGGGTGCTCAGCAGCGGCAACGGCCTGCCGATCTCCACCATCTCCTCGGTGAGCTGGGCCAGTTGCACCGGTCCGCTCGGCATCACCTTCGCTGTCACCCCGCAGAACCTGCCCTGGGGCATCAACGCCCTGACCTACAACTCCGCGACCGGGGTCACCACCGGCACCGTCACCGGTGTGAAGGCCCACATCAGCGGCGCCGGCTGCACCGCCGACTTCGCCGGTCCGACCAGCACCACGCCCGCCACCCTCACGGGCACCTACAGCAACTCCACCAACACCCTCACCATCAGCGGCGGGGACCTGCACGCGTACAACGTCTCGGGCAGCTGCCTGGGCCTGCTGAACAACGGCGACGCGGCCACCTACAACGCCGCCTACGTCCTCAGCGCCCCGCAGGCGATCACCTCCCCGTGAGCTGACGCAGGCGCCCGCCGCCGGCTCCGCCCCGCCGGATCGACCCGGCGGGGCGGAGCCCGCACGCCCGGCCCGCCCGGACGCCGAGCCGCCGGCACTCATCTGCTGACAACCCGTCAGATCGCGATTGTCACCGGATGACAGGAAATCCGGGGGCGGCCGACGGCCTTGCACCATTCCCGGCGCGATTGCTTGTGACGCCTTGTTACCCGGCCGTAGTGTCCTGCCTCCCGCGAAGTTCGCCCCCGTTCCTTCCGTGTCCGGCGCACCCGCCAACCCGCCGACCCGCCCGAGGAGTGCTGTCATGAGGGACGCCGTGACCCGCCGCCGCTCGGCGCGGGCGGCCGCCGCCGCGGCGGCCGTGCTGCTCGCCGGCCTGGTGCCGGGTGGCTCCTCGGCGGCCGACCCGGCGGCCGGGCCGGCGCCGGTCGCCCACAGCTGTACCGCCGCGGGCGGCGCGGCCGTGGCGGTGACGGCGGCCGTGGCACAGAAGTACCCCGCGACGGCCGCGGTAGGGACCCCGTTCGGGCCCGGCGCGGCCACCGTGACGGTCACCGTGCCCCGGGACGGCCTGGCCGCCCTGCTGCCCGCCGGGGCCACCTCCGCCGGCGGCCGGGCGGGCCTGACCGTCCGGGTGGCCCAGGGCGACTCCACGGCCGAGACCGCCTGGCCCGACCTGCTGGTGGCCGCCACCCCGGTGCCCGCCGACGGCGACCTCGTCCTCACCGCCGTCGGACCGGCGACCCCGGTCACCGTCACGGCGCCCGGCCCGGTGGTGTTCACGGTGACGGAGCTGACCCTCGACCTCGGCCCGGCCGGGACGGCCCCCGTCGACTGCACACCCGCCGCCGGCGCCGCGCCCCTGGGCACCGTCCAGGTCCCGGGCACCCCCTCGCCCACGCCGTCCATCCCCGTTCCGTCCGTTCCCGCGCCGTCCGTTCCCGCGCCGTCCGTCCCCGGTCCCTCCCCGGCCGCCGGGACACCGACGGCCGCGGCGCCGACGCCCGCCGCCACGGCGTCCGGACGGCGCAGCACCCCGCAGGTGCCGCTCGGCATGCTGCCCGGGCGGCCCCGGCGCCCGAGCACCGTCAAGGTGCAGCCCGCCCGGCACTCGGGCGTCAACACCTGCCCGGACGCGCCCACCGGGGAGCTCGACCCCCACCGGCTGCCGCCGGTACCGGACGGCGCCACCGTGATCCCGTTCCCCGACATGGACCCGTTCCCGGACGTCCCCGCGTGCGCCTTCGCGGTCGGCTACGCCAACGTCCACAAGCTCGGCCAGGCCGCCCTGGTCAACGACCCCGGGCACGGGCCCGCGCTCGCGGCGCTCAACATGACCCGCCGCTTCGTCACCCTCTGGGACCCGGAGCCCGGCCAGCAGCCGTACTTCGAGGCCGACTCGCTCGGCTACCTGCAACTGCCGCCCTCCGACACCTCGTTCCTCACCTACGGCTTCGTGCCGACCACCGCGAAGATGGAGCTGGTCCCGCAGGGCCCGCTCACCATCGTGGCCACCGGGAACTCCGACTGGGACCAGCCCGCCGAGTTCACCATCGGCGGCTACCAGTCGCTGCGCCTGTACGACGTGAGGATCAACGGCACGCCGCTGGACGTCGGCCCCGACTGCCGCACCAGCCGGCCCGTGGACCTCCGGCTCACCGGCCGCCAGGACGACTACCTGCCGGGCGGCGGCGACGGCAAGCCCGACTACACGCTGCAGGGCGGCGGCCCGCTCACCCAACGCGACCTGGACATCCCCCCGTTCACCGGCTGCTCGGCCGGCGGCGAGGACCTGGACGCGCTCTTCACCGCCGCGGTCTCCGGCAGCGGCAACACGCTCAACCTCGTCCAGGGCGCGATCTGCACCCCGACCAGCGACCAGCCCAACGGCTGCGAGCCGGAGATCGAACTCCCCGACCTGCCGCACCGCCGCTGAACCACCGAGCAACCGAGCCACCGAGCCGCCGAACCACCAGGAGGTGTGATGGGAATCGAAGTGACCGTCGAAGGCCTCACCAAGTCCTTCGGACCGCAGACCGTCTGGCAGGACGTCACGCTGACGCTGCCGCCCGGCGAGGTGACCGTGATGCTCGGCCCCTCCGGCACCGGCAAGACCGTCTTCCTGAAGTCCGTCATCGGCCTGCTCAAACCGGAGCAGGGCCGGGTGCTGGTCGACGGCGTCGACATGGTCAACAGCCCGGAACGGGAGATCTACCGGGCCCGCCGACTGTTCGGCCTGATGTTCCAGGACGGCGCCCTGTTCGGCTCGCTCAACCTCTACGACAACATCGCCTTCCCGCTGCGCGAGCACACCCGCAAGAAGGAGAGCGAGATCCGCCGCACCGTGATGGAGCGGATGGAGATGGTCGGCCTGGTTGGCTCCGAGGCCAAACTGCCCGGCGAGATCTCCGGCGGGATGCGCAAACGCGCCGGACTCGCCCGCGCCCTCGTCCTGGACCCGCAGATCGTGCTCTGCGACGAACCCGACTCCGG
Source organism: Kitasatospora sp. NPDC048540 (assembly GCF_040651175.1). NCBI lineage: Bacteria > Bacillati > Actinomycetota > Actinomycetes > Kitasatosporales > Streptomycetaceae > Kitasatospora > Kitasatospora sp. NPDC048540. The sequence goes on along the minus strand of NZ_JBEZIR010000035.1, from coordinate 24,480 downwards.
CCTCGACCCGGTCCGCACCTCCTACCTCTCCCAGCTGCTGATCGACCTCAACGCGCAGATCGACGCCACCATGCTGATCGTCACCCACAACCTGGACATCGCCGCCACCGTGCCCGACAACATCGGCATGCTGTTCCGCCGCGAGCTGGTCGCCTTCGGACCCCGCGAGGACCTGCTCGCCAGCCGCATCCCGGTGGTACGGCAGTTCCTCAGCGGCCGGCGTGCCGGACCGATCGGCATGTCCGAGGAGAAGGACGAGGCCGCGCTCGCCCTGGAGCGCGCCGACCGGCCAGGCCCGGAGACCGACCGGCCACGCCCGGTACCGGCCCAGCTGGAACCCTCACCGGGGCTGCCCGCCCGGCGCGCCGTCGAACGCCGCCGGGCCCGGCAGCACGGCCTCCAGCCGGGCGGCGCCGCATGAGCGCGGTCGGCGGCAACCCCGTCGCCGGGGCGCTGGCCCACGCCGGCCGGCTGTTCGCGCTGGGCGCCACCACCGTCCGCGACACCTTCCGGCGGCCGTTCCAGGTCCGCGAACTGATCGAGCAGTTCTGGTTCCTGGCGAGCGTCACCATCCTGCCCGCCGCCCTGGTCTCGATCCCGTTCGGCGCGGTCATCTCGCTCCAGGTCGGCTCGCTCGCCCAGCAGCTCGGCGCCCAGTCCTTCACCGGAGGCGCCAGCGTGCTGGCCGTCATCCAGCAGGCCAGCCCGCTCATCGTGGCACTGCTGATCGCCGGCGCCGGCGGCTCCGCGATCTGCGCCGACCTCGGCTCCCGCAAGATCCGCGAGGAACTGGACGCGATGGAGGTGATGGGCGTCTCGCCCGTCCAGCGCCTGGTGGTACCCCGTGTGCTGGCCGCCACCGCCGTAGCCGTCCTGCTGAACGGCCTGGTCTCGGTGGTCGGCACCCTCGGCGGCTACTTCTTCAACGTGCTGCTCCAGCACGGCACCCCGGGCGCCTACCTCTCCAGCTTCTCCGCCCTCGCCCAGCTCCCGGACCTGTACATCAGCGAGTTCAAGGCACTGGTCTTCGGGTTCATCGCCGGCCTGGTCGCCGCCTACCGCGGCCTCAACCCGCGCGGCGGCCCCAAGGGCGTCGGCGACGCCGTCAACCAGGCCGTGGTGATCACCTTCCTGCTGCTGTTCCTGGTCAACGTCGTGCTCACCGCGGTGTACCTGCGGATCGTTCCGCAGAAGGGAGCCTGAGCCGTGGCCCTGCTCGGCCGTGCCACCCCGCCCGCCGGACCCCCGCCCGGCGACGGCCCCGCGCCGCCCCGCCGCCCCCGGCTGGCCTGGCTCGAGGAGAGCGGCGACCACCTGCTGTTCCACCTGACCGCGCTGCTGTCCGTACCCCGGGCGCTGCGCCGCTACCACCGCGAGGTGCGGCGGCTGCTCGCCGAGGTGGTGTTCGGCAGCGGCGGTCTCGGCGTGATCGGCGGCACCGTCGGCGTCATGATCGGCATGACGGTCGCCACCGGCACCGTCGTCGGCCTGCAGGGCTACGCCGCGATGAACCAGCTCGGCACCACCGCCTTCACCGGCTTCATCTCCGCCTACTTCAACACCCGCGAGATCGCCCCGCTGGTGGCCGGCCTCGCCCTGTCCGCCACCGTCGGCGCCGGATTCACCGCCCAGCTCGGCGCGATGCGGATCAACGAGGAGGTCGACGCCCTCGAAGGGATGGGCATCCGCAGCCTGCCCTACCTGGTCACCACCAGGATCGTGGCCGGCGTGGTCGCCATCGTCCCGCTGTACGGCATCGGGCTGCTCAGCTCGTACGCCGCCTCCCGGGCCGTCACCGTGCTGGTCAACGGCCAGTCGCCCGGCACCTACGACCACTACTTCGGGCTGTTCCTCGCCCCCGCCGACGTCCTGCTCTCCGGACTCAAGGTGCTGGTCTTCAGCGTCATCGTGATCCTCGCGCACTGCTACTACGGCTACCACGCCAAGGGCGGCCCCGCCGGGGTCGGCATCGCCGTCGGCCGCTCGGTGCGCAACGCGATCGTCATCATCAGCGTCACCGACTTCTTCCTGTCGCTCGCCATCTGGGGCACCACCACCACCGTCCGGGTCGCCGGATGAACGCCGCCCGCCGCCCCCGCCTGGCCCGCCGACGCGCTGCGGGCGTGGTGTTCCTGCTCGTCCCCGCCCTGCTGGCCGGCGTCTGCGTCGCCGTCTACGACAAGGCGTTCGTCCGCGAGGCGACCGTCACCCTCGAGACCGGCACCGCCGGGAACGAACTGCACGTGGGCGCCGACGTCAAACTCCGCGGCGTGGTGGTCGGCCGGGTCCGCGAGGTCGGCGCCGACGGCGAACGCGCCCGGCTCACCCTCGCCCTCGACCCCGACCGGCTCGGGCAGATCCCCGGCGACGTCAGCGCCCGGCTGCTGCCCACCACCCTGTTCGGCGAACGGTACGTCGCCCTCGTGCCCCCCGCGTCCGCCACCGCCGCATCCGCGAGCGCACCGCTGAAGGCCGGCGCCACCATCGGACAGGACCGCTCCGCCGACGCCGTCGAACTCGACCAGGTCCTCGACCACCTGCTGCCGCTGCTCACCGCCGTCCAGCCGGAGAAACTCGCCACCACCCTCGACGCCGTCGCCACCGCCCTGCGCGGCCGCGGCGAACAGCTCGGGCAGACCCTCACCCGCCTCGACGCCTACCTCGCCCAGCTCAACCCCCAACTGCCCGCCCTCAACGAGGACATCGCGCAGCTGGTGACCGTCGGCCGGACCTACACCGACGCCACCCCCGACATCCTCCAGGCGCTCACCGACCTCACCACCACCAGCGCCACCCTCGCCCAGCAGCAGGCCGGCCTGCGCGCCCTGTACGCCGCCGGCACCACCGGCGCCCAGGACCTCACCGACTTCCTGCAACGCAACAGCAGCACCCTGATCCGGCTGTCCGCGGACAGCCGCCCCACCCTCGACCTGCTGGCGAAGTACGCCCCGTCCTTCCCCTGCACCCTGCGCACCCTCGCCGACTTCGTCCCCGTCATGGACCAGGCCCTCGGCAAGGGCACCGACCGGCCCGGCCTGCACGTCACCGTCACCACCGTGCCCTCCCGCGGCGCCTACCAACCCGGCCGCGACACCCCCGTCTACCGGGCCGGCGGCGGCCCGGCCTGCTACGGCACGCCGTACACCGGACACGGCACCGCACCCGCCGCGAGCAGCCCCGCCGACGGCTTCCCGATGCCCGCCACCCCCGGCCTCGGACTGCCCAACTCACCCCAGGAGAACGAGCTTGTCAACGAACTCCTGGCCCCCGGGCAGAGCGCGGCCGCACCCCTGCCGCAGTGGAGCGGCCTGCTCGCCGGACCCCTGCTGCGCGGCACGGAGGTGACCCTGCGATGACCCGCCGCCCCCTGACCGGACCGATCGTCAAATCGCTGGTGTTCATCCTCGTCACGGCGCTCGCCACCACCGCCCTCGCCTTCGGCATCGCCGACACCGGCGTCGGCGCCACCACCGGCTACCAGGCCCGCTTCACCGACGCCACCGGCCTCGCGCCCGGCGACAGCGTCCGGATCGCCGGGGTACGGGTCGGCCAGGTCGACAGCGTCACCGTCGCCGACCGCCGCCTCGCCCGGGTACGGTTCTCCGTCCGCCGCGACCGCACCCTGCCCGCCTCCGTCACCGCGTCCGTCAAGTACCTCAACCTGGTCGGCCGGCGCTACCTCGACCTCGAACAGGGCGCCGGCCCGCTCGGCGAACACCTCGCCCCCGGCGCCGTCATCCCCCTGGAACGCACCCGGCCCGCCCTCGACCTCACCCGGCTGTTCGCCGGCTTCCAGCCGCTCTTCCAGGGCCTGTCCCCGAACGAGGTCAACCAGCTCGCCGACGAGATCGTGCAGGTCCTCCAGGGCCAGGGCGGCACCGTCGACAGCCTGCTGCGCTCCATCGGCTCCCTCACCGGCACCCTGGCCGGCAAGGACCAGGTGATCGGCGAGGTGATCGACAACCTCAACACCGTCGTCGCCACCGTCAACACCCACGAACAGGGCTTCACCGAACTCGTCACCACCCTCCAGCAACTGGTCTCCGGCTTCGACCGCGACCGGCAGCCGATCGGCCAGGCCGTCGACGCCCTCGCCGCCCTCACCACCAGCACCGCCGGCCTGCTCCAGGACGGCCGCGAACCGCTCAAGGACACCATCGGCCAACTCGGCCGGCTCTCCACCGGACTCGCCGACCACACCCCCCAACTCGAACGCTTCCTGCGGCTCAGCCCCGAGAAGCTCCGCACCCTCGGCCGGCTCGCCTCCTACGGCTCCTGGTTCAACCTCTACCTCTGCGAGGCCACCGTCACCGGCGTCACCACCACCGACGGCAGCGCCCCGCCCACCGGCATCCCCGTCACCGAAGCGAGGTGCCACGGATGAGGACCGCCCGCGACCCGCGCCGCCCACTGCTGCGGCCGCTGCGCGAACGCAACCCCGTCACCGTCGGCGCCGTCGGCGTCCTGCTGCTCCTGCTCTGCACCGCCCTCGCCTACCGGGCCGACTCCCTCCCGCTGATCGGCCGCGGCACCGGCTACACCGCCGAGTTCACCGAAGCCGCCGGCCTGCGCCCCGGCAACGAGGTCCGGGTGGCCGGCGCTAAGGTCGGCCAGGTCACCGGCGTCACCCTGGACGGCGCCCGGGTCAAGGTCGCCTTCCGGGTCGACCACGCCTGGATCGGCGACGCCACCACCGCCGCGATCGGCATCCGCACCCTGCTCGGCGAGAAGTACCTCGCCCTCGACCCCCTCGGCGCCGCCCGCCAGGACCCGCACCGCACCATCCCCAGCAGCCGCACCACCTCCCCGTACGACGTCACCCAGGCACTCGACGGACTCGGCCACACCCTCGGCGCCCTGGACACCGACCGACTCGCCCAGAGCTTCCGGACCATCTCCGACACCTTCAAGGACACCCCCGCCTCCGTCCGCGCCGCCGCCGACGGACTCTCCGCCCTCTCCCGCACCGTCGCCGACCGGGACGCCCAGCTCGCGAAACTGCTGGCCGGCAGCCGCGACCTCACCCGCACCCTCAGCGACCAGAACACCCGCTTCGCCACCCTGCTCGCCGACGGCGACCAACTCCTCGGCGAGATCCAGCGCCGCCGCGACGCCGTCCACCAACTGCTCACCGGCACCGCCGCCCTCGCCACCCAGCTCACCGGCCTGGTCCGGGACAACGAACGGCAGCTGCGCCCCACCCTGGACGCCCTCGACCGGGTCACCGGCGTCCTGCGGGCCGATCAGCAGAGCCTCGAGGAGACCCTCGCCCTGGTCGGCCCCTACTACCGGCTGATGGGCAACACCCTCGGCAGCGGCCGCTGGTTCGACGCCTACCTGTGCGGCGTGGTGCCCCGCTCGTACCTGCCCGACGGCACGACCCCCACGACCGGCTGCCAACCCGAACGCCCGCAGGGCGACCGGCCGGCGGCCACCCGCGCGCAGGGAGCCCAGCGATGAGGAAACCCGTCGTCGTACCGGCCGCTGTCGCCGCCGCCCTCGCGGCCGCCCTGGTCGCCGCACCGGCCGTCACCGAACCCGACGGCACCCACCTCACCGCCTGGTTCGACCACGCCGTCGGCATCCACCCCGGCTCCGACCTGCGGATCCTCGGCGTCAAGGTCGGCACCGTCGACGGTGTCCACCCGCACGGCCGGCAGGTCAGGGTCGACCTCACCCTCGACCACGGCGTCCAGGCCCCGGCCGGCGCCGGTGCCGTCATCGTCGCCCCCAGCATGGTCGCCGACCGCTACGTCCAGCTCACCCCCGCCTGGACCGGCGGCCCGCACCTCGCCGACCACGACACCATCCCCGCCGACCGCACCGCCGAACCGGTCGAGATCGACCAGCTGTACCAGAGCATCAGCGACCTCAGCACCGCCCTGGGACCCGACGGCGCCAACGCCACCGGCGCCCTCTCCCGGCTGCTCGACACCGGCGCCGCCAACCTGGCCGGCAACGGACAGGCCATCGGCGACAGCATCGACCAGCTCGGCCGCGCCGCCAAGACCCTCTCCGGCCACAGCGACGACCTCTTCACCACCCTCACCCAGCTGCAGTCCTTCACCACGATGCTCAAGGACAACGACACCCAGGTCCGCTCCGCCACCGACCGGCTGGCCACCGTCACCGGCTTCCTCGCCGAGGACAAGGACGACCTCGGCCGGGCGCTCGCCGAACTCGCCACCGCCCTCGGCCAGGTGCAGACCTTCATCCAGGACAACCGCGCCCGGCTCGCCGCCTCCGTCGGCCAACTCGTCCCGATCACCCAGGCCCTGGTCGACCAGCGCGCCTCGCTCGCCGAACTCCTCGACACCGCGCCGCTGGCCGCCGGGAACCTGCTCGGTGCCTACGACACCGCCCACGGCACCATCGACGGCCGCGCCGACCTCACCGAACTCACCGGCGGCGCCCTGCCGCTGCCCCTGCCCGGAGCGGCCCGATGAGCCCGCGACCCGCCCTCGCCGCCGCCGCGTTCCTGCTGCTGCTCACCGGCTGCACCGCCGGCTCCGCCGGCCTCCAGGACCTGCCGCTGCCCGGCGGCGCCGACCTCGGCAGCCACCCCTACCGGGTGCAGGCCCGGTTCGCCGACGTCCTCAGCCTGGTCCCGCAGGCCGCCGTCAAGGTCAACGGCGTCGCCGTCGGCCGGGTCACCGACATCACGCTCGCCCCCGACGACTGGACGGCCCAGGTCACCCTGGAACTCAACGGCGACGTCCACCTCCCGGCCGGCAGCTACGCCCAGCTCGGCCAGTCCGGCCTGCTCGGCGAGAAGTACGTCCAGCTGACCGCACCCACCACCGGGGACCCCGGTGCCACCGGCACACTCACCGCCGGCGCCGTCATCCCGATCGCCCGCACCGACCGCAACCCCGAGGTCGAAGAGGTGCTCGGCGCCCTGTCGATGCTGCTCAACGGCGGCGGCCTCGACCAGCTGCACACCATCACCACCGAACTCGGCAAGGCCCTCACCGGCAACGAGGCCCAGCTGCGCTCCGTCCTCGCCCGCCTCGACACCCTCACCACCGACCTCGACGCCCACCGGCAGTCCATCACCGACGCCCTGGACTCCGTCGACCGGCTCTCCGCCACCCTCGCCACCCGCGACCGGCAGATCGGCACCGTGCTGACCGGCCTCAGCCCCGGCCTCGCCGTCCTGGAACAGCAGCGCGGCGACCTGGTCACCCTGCTGCGCTCCCTCGACACCCTCTCCGCCGTCGCCGTCGACACCGTCCGCCGCAGCCACGCCGACCTGGTCGCCGACCTCGGCGCCCTGGCCCCCACCCTGCAACGCCTCGCCGACGCCGGGACCGACCTGCCCGACTCGCTCCAGGTGCTGCTCACCTACCCGTTCACCGACGAGGTGCTGCGCGGCGTCAAGGGCGACTACCTCAACGTGTACCTCGACCTGGCCGCCGCCCCCGGAACCCGGATCACCCCCGAACTCGACCCCGACGACACCGCCGCACCCCCGCCCAGGGACCCCGCACCCGACCCCGGCACCGAGGGCGCCCTCCCGCTCCCGCTGCCGTCCGCCACCGCCCGCCGGGGAACCGCCGCCCACCAGCAGGGGGGACACTGATGCTCACCCTCGCAACCCGGCTGAAGAACCTCGCCTTCCTCGTCATCGCCGTCCTCGTGCTCGGCTACATCGCGGTCCAGCACGCCGACCTCGGACGCTACGTCGGACTGCGCGGCTACTACCGCGTCGACGTCGAACTCGCGGAGACGGGAGGCCTGTTCGAACACGCCGAGGTCACCTACCGGGGTGTCGCGGTCGGCCGGGTCGGCCCGATCCGGCTCACCCCGGACGGCGTCCGCGCCGAACTGCGGATCGACCGCTCCGCCCCGCCCATCCCGGACCGGCTCCAGGCCGTGGTCGCCAACCTCTCCGCCGTCGGCGAGCAGTACCTCGACCTGCGGCCCGGCACCGACCAGCCGCCCTACCTGCGGGACGGCTCCGCCATCGCCCGCTCCGCCACCACCACCCCGGCACCCGTCACCGACATGCTCGGCCACGTCGACGCCCTGGTCGGCTCGGTACCGCTGGCGTCCCTGCGGACCGTCGTCGACGAGTTCGGCCGGGCCTTCGACGGACAGGCCGGGAACCTCCAGGCCCTGCTCGACGGCAGCGGCCGGCTGATCGACGCCGCCGACGGCGCCCTGCCCGCCACCACCCGCCTGGTGGTGGACTCGCAGACCGTCCTGCGCACCCAGAACGACGAGGCCGACGCCATCCGCGCGTTCGCCACCGGCGCCCAGCAGCTGGCCGGCCAACTCGCCCGCTCCGATTCCGACCTGCGACGCATCATCGCCACCGGCCCGCAGGCCGCCGGACAGGTCAGCGCCCTGCTGAAGGACCTCGACCCGCACCTGAGCGTGCTGCTCGCCAACCTGCTCACCACCGCCGAACTCGGCGTCACCCGCGAGCACGGCATCGAGGAACTCCTGGTCCGGCTCCCGGCGGTGGCCGCCGCCGGCTCCACCGCCGTCACCGCGGACGGCGCCCACCTCGGCATGGCCGTCACCTTCTTCTCCCCGCTGCCCTGCACCGCCGGCTACGACGCCACCGTCTACCGCAACGGCCTGGACACCTCACCCGCGCCCGCCCTCAACACCGCCGCGCACTGTGCCGCACCGCCCTCCTCGGGCAGCGCGGTCCGCGGCTCCGCCAACGCCCCGCAGGGCGGCGTGCCCGCCGTCGTCCCGCCCGCCACCGCCGCGCCGCACCGCACCGGGGCCGAACGGTGAGCGCGGAGCCGACCGCGCCGCCGGACCGGCCGGTCGGCCCGGTGCGGCGGGCGGCGCTGCTGCTCGCCCTCGCCTGCTGCCTGTTCGGCGCCGTCCAGTACGCCAGGGCGTCCGCCGACCCGGCGCTCGACCGGGCCCGTACCCGCGACGCCGTGCTGGCGGCCGGCCGGACCGCGCTCGACCGGCTGACCAGCGCCGAAGCCGGACAGGCCGAAGCCACCCGGCGGAGCTGGCTGGCGGTCAGCGGGGGAGCGCTGCACGACCGGCTCGCCGCCGGCCCGGCCCGGGACCCGGGGGTCACCGCCCACGGCAGCGTCGCCGAGGCCGCCGTCACCGCGCTCGACACCCGGGCCGGCACCGCCCGGCTGATCGCGCTGGTCAGGGTCGACCTGGTCCAGGGCGCGGGCGCGGTGACCACCGACCGGCGCCGGCTGCAGGCCGAACTCGGCCGCACCGCCGACGGCTGGAAGGTCACCGCGCTGACCACCGTGCCGACCGGGACGGCCTGAATGGGCGGCCGGGCCCGGCTGCGGGCGCTGACGGCGGCGGCCGTGCTGCTCGCCCTGCTCGGCGCGGGCCTGCTGGCCGGCGCACGGTACCAGCGGTCGGGCGCCGACACCGGCAACCGGGCGCTGACCGACCGGGCCGCCACCGACCGGGTCACCCGGGAGGTCGGTGACGCGCTCGCCCGGATCCTGTCGTACTCGGCGGCCGACACCGACGCCACCCGCGCGGCGGCCGCCGGGTGGCTCACCGGCCCGGCCGGCGACCAGTACCGCGGTCTGCTCGACCGGCTCCGGGGCTGGGTCGGCGACCAGCAACTCACGCTCACCTCGAAGGTGGTGAGCGCCGGAGTGATCCGGCTGAGCGGCGACCGGGCCGAGCTGCTGGTGCTGCTCGACCAGCACGCCACCCGCGCCGGCGGCCCGCCCACCGTGACCGCCGCCCAGCTGCGGGTCACCGCCCGCCTCGACGGCGGCCGGTGGCTGATCACCGACCTGGAGTCCCTGTGACGGAGGAACCGATGGCAGCACGCCCACGACGGATGCGCGTACGGCTGCGGGCCCGGGCGGTGGCGGCGGCCCTGCTGGCCGTCGCCGCGCCGGCCGCCGCCTGGGGCGGGTGGTCCTGGTACGCGGCGGCGCACGACGACGCAGCCGCCCGGGCCCGGACCCGGGACGCCGTCCTGGCGGCCGGGGAGCAGGCGGTGCAGAACCTGAACACCCTCGACCACGCCGACCTCGACCACGGCCTGGACCTCTGGGAGAGCTCGACCGCGGGTGACCTGCACGCCCAACTCGTCCAGGGCCGGGCCGAGTTCGCCAAACAGGTCGAACAGGCCGGGTCGGTCACCAGCGCCCGCATCCTCTCCGCGGCGGTGACCGAACTGGACCAGCAGGCCGGCCGCGCGGCCGTCCTGGTCGCCGTCCGGATCACCGTGCAGACCCCGCAGGCGCCGCAGCCCGCCACCAAGGACAGCCGGATGCTCGGCGAGCTGACCCGGACCGCCGACGGCTGGAAGCTCAGCGCCCTCGGCCAGGCACCGATGGGCACCACCGCGCCCACCGCCTCACCCACCCCGCCGGCACCGACCCCGCCGGCACCCACCCCGTCGGCCCCCGCCCACTGAACGCCGCCCGCCCGTACCGCCGGCAGGAGAGGACCACCGCGCGCATGTCGTCGACGACCCGCCACCTGATCAACCGCCAACGGCGCCTGGCCGCGGTGGCGACCACGGCCGCCCCGGCCCGCACCCGTCCGGCCCCGGATCCCGCCCTGCCGGATCCCGTCCCGTCGGAGGCCGCCCGCCGGGGGCCCGCCCGGCCGCGCCGCAGCCCGGTCACCGCGCTGCTGCTGGCCGCCGCGCTGCTACTGGGCGGCTTCGGCACCTGGGCCGCCCTGGCCGGGGCCGAGCTGCGGGCGGATTCGCCGGGGCACAACTCCGCGCTCACCGACGCCGTACGCACCAGCGAGGTGAAGGGCGCGGTCACCGAGGCCGTCAACGCCCTCTTCTCGTACAGCTACGCCGACCCGGGCCGCTCCGACCAGGCGGCGCAGCGCCTGCTCACCGGCCGAGCCGTCCAGCAGCACGCGACACTGCTCGCCCAGGTCAAGGCCCAGGCGGCGGCGAAGAAGCTGGTGCTCACCACCACGGTCACCGACAGCGCCGTGCAGACCCTGGAGGGCGACCGGGCCAGAGTGATCGTCTTCGCCGACCAGCGGAACACCAGCACCGCCGAGGGCGCCACCGACGGCGCGGCCTACTCGGCCGCGATGTTCGCGGTGGAGGCCGTCCACCAGGGCGGCGGCTGGCGGATCGAGAACATCGACACCTTCGGCCGGTAGGGGATGCCCCCACCGGCGGCGCAGCCGGCCCTCACCGGGGTGCGGCGAAGACCTGGGTCCACCAGGGGCCGCCCGCGCCGAAGTTGACGCCGATCCCGATCTCCTTGAAGTCGCAGTTGAGGATGTTCTCGCGGTGGGCGGGGCTGTGCATCCAGTCGTCCATCACGGCGGCCGGGTCGGCCTGGCCGTAGGCGATGTTCTCGCCCCAGGAGCTCCAGTGGTAGCCCGCCGCCTCGATCCGGGAGTCGGCGTGGTGGCCCTCCGGGTCGGCGTGTTCGAAGTAGTGCCGGGCGACCATGTCGTCGGAGTGCTGCTGGGCCGCCGCGTTGAGCTTGGTGTTGAGCGTCAGCGGGCCGCAACCGGCCTTCGCCCGTTCGGCGTTGACCAGGTCGGTGACCTGCGAGACGAAGTCGGCGGTCCTGCCGCTGGGGGTGCCCTGTCCGGCGGCGGCCGGTTTCGCCGCGGGCTGCCTGGCCGCGGTGGGGGCGGCCGCGTCGGCGGCCTTGGCGGCCGGCTTCGCTGCGGCGGTGGTGGCCGGTGCCGCTGTCGACGGCGTGGCGGTCGGCGTGGCCGTGGACGGCGTGGCGGCGGGCGACGGCGAGGCGGTGGGGCCGGTGGTGGCCGGGCCGCCCTGCGTGGACAGGCCCGCCGTGGTGTCGGTGCCCGCCGGGGCGAGGTCGAGCGCGGCGGCGGCCGTGCCGGCCCCGGCCCTGGCGCTGCCCGACCGGTCGGGGCCGAACAGGGTGTACCCGCCGCCGGCGATCACGGCGAGGGCGGCCGTGCCCGCGATGGCGCCGAGTACCCGCGGCCCGGCCGACGGCTTGCGCCGGTGCCCGGCCGAGGACGCGGCCCGCCGCCGTCGCCCGCCGTCGCCCTGGCCGGGGCCGGTGTCTCCCGGTCCGCCCCGGAAGGTGTCGTTCATGTGTCCGCCTCGTCTGTGGGGGATCCCGCTGGGCGGGATCCCGTCGTCGCTTCCACAGATGGGAGATCCATCGGCGAGGGACAGATAACAGATTCGGTCGCCGGACTTCGCGAACGTGCCCTGTTCCGACCGGTATTGGCGGATCCGGCCGCCGAATTCGGTGCCCGCTGCGGGCGGCGGCTACCGTCCGGCGAGGCCGACCCGGCGGGCCCAGAGCACCAGCGGAAGCTGGAGCGGCAGCCGCCCGATCGCCGCCGCCCGCAGCGGGGCCGGATGGTCGCGCCAGTCCACCGCCATCTTGACGTTGGCGGGGAAGACGGCGACGAACAGGCCCGCGGCGGCCTGCGCCCCCACCCGCCTGGTCCTGGGCAGCGCCACCGCGGCCCCGATCGCCAGCTCGGCGACCCCGCTGGCGTACGTCCAGGCGCGAGGGGTGCCGGGCAGGGAGCGGGGCACGATGGCGTCGAACGGCTTCGGGGCGGCGAAGTGGGCGACGCCCGAGCCGAGCAGCAGCCCGGCGAGCAGCCGGGCCGAGCGTGCGGAGCTGCGGGCGGGGGTGCGGGCGGACGGTCCGGCCTGGGCCATAGGGGTCCCACCTTCGTGGAGGACGGTGACGGGCACGATTGATTACCGGCCAGTAGCTTCGCCCGCCCGGCCCGTCACGTCAATGACCGCCCCGGGACCGGACCGGACCGGACCGGACCGCACCGGACCCGGCGCCCGGGCCGTCCGCCTCGCCGCCACCCGGCCGGGTGGCGATCACCACCGTCGAGTACAGCTCCTCGGAGCTCGCCACCCGGGCGGTCAGCCCGCTGCGGACCACCACCGCCACCGCCTCCGGCGTCTGCCGCTCACTGGTCTCGAACAGCAGGTGCCCGCCCGGCGCCAGCCACCGCGGCGCCTCGGCGGCCACCCGGCGCAGCACGTCGAGGCCGTCCGCACCGCCGTCCAGCGCCACCCGCGCCTCGTGCTCCCGGGCCTCCGCCGGGAGCAGCCCGATCTCCCCGGTCGGCACGTACGGCACGTTGGCCAGCAGGATCCGCACCCGGCCGCGCAGCCCGGCGGGCAGCGGCCCGTACAGGTCGCCCTGGAACACCCGGTCGGCGGGCAGGTTGCGCCGGGCGCAGCGCACCGCGGCGGGGTCCACGTCGGCGGCGTACAGGTTGAGGCCGGGCGTCGCCGCCGCCAGGGCCGCGCCGAGCGCGCCCGAGCCGCAGCACAGGTCGACCACCACCGCCCCCGGCGGGGCCAGTGCGGCCGCCTGCTCGACCAGGAACTCGGTCCGGCGCCGGGGTACGAACACCCCCGGGTCCACGGCGATCCGCAGGCCCCGGAACCCGGCCCAGCCCACCACGTGTTCCAGCGGGAGACCGGCCACCCGCCGGTCCACCAGGGCGGACAGGTCGGCGGGGGAGCGCGCGGCGGACAGCAACAGCCCGGCCTCCTCCTCGGCGAACACACAGCCCGCCGCGCGGAGCCGGCCGACGACGGCGGCGAAAACGGGAGAGGACGAGGAGGGAGGGAACGAGAGAGGTGACGACGGAGCAGACACGAAGAGCCTTCCGGGGAACCGAAGGGCGCTCCCTCGGCCGCTACGCCTCGACGGGCGTACGACCGGGAGTGGAGAGCACCCAGCCAGACACAGCGGTAATGGGTCTCACCTCCTCGACCGGAGCGGCGCTCTCGCCGCATGGGTTCGTAACAGTACAGGACCGGCCGCGCCCGGTGACCGGGCGCCGCCGGTGCCCCCGGGACAGGCGCTAGGTTGGCAGCCATGACCACCCCCGCCGCCCACCGCGTCGCCGCCGACGACCAGGGCACCCGGCTGCGCCTCGGCGAGGTGCGCCGGGTGGTCTCGCTGGTGCCGTCGCTGACCGAGGCGGTGGCCGCCACCGCCCCCGGACTGCTGGTCGGCGCCACCGACTGGTGCACCCACCCCGCCGAGCTGGACGTGGTCCGGATCGGCGGCACCAAGAACCCGGACACCGCCAGGATCGCCGCCCTGCGGCCCGACCTGGTGATCGCCAACGAGGAGGAGAACCGGGCCGCCGACCTCGCCGCGCTGCGCAGCCTGGGCCTGCCGGTCTGGGTCACCGAGATCCGCACCCTCGACCAGGCGCTCGGCTCGCTGGAGCGCCTGCTCACCATCGCCTGCGGCCTGCCCTCGCCGCCCTGGCTGGAGCGCGCGGGGGCGGCCTGGCGGGCCCTGCCCGAGCCGGCCGGGCCGCCGCGCCGCGCGGTGGTGCCGATCTGGCGGCGGCCGTGGATGGTGCTGGGCCGCGACACCTTCGCCGGCGACCTGCTGCGCCGGCTCGGCGTCGAGCACCTGCACGCGGGGCACCCCGAGCGCTACCCGGCCATCCCGATCGGCGAACTGCTGGCGGCCGGACCGGAGTTGGTGGTCCTGCCGGACGAGCCGTACCGCTTCGCGGCCGACGACGGACCGGAGGCGTTCCCCGGCGTGCCCGCGGCACTGGTCAGCGGCCGCCACCTGACCTGGTACGGCCCGTCGCTCGCCGAGGCGCCCGCCGTGCTGGCCGCCCAACTGGCCGCCCGACTGTCCACTCAGCCGGCCGCCGCCGGCCCGGCGCAGCCCGCCGGTCACCGTACGGGGCCCGGCCACCACCGCCGGTCAACGCCGGACGGCCCGCCCGACACCCCGTGCCGCTCCGGCCGCCCTTCCTGACACCTTGCGCGTTGTCCGCCCGCGGCCGCCGCGACTACCGTCCGCGAAGAGCAGCAGCACGGCAACGGCAGCACCGCAACGGACAGGGACCACCATGACCACCGTCAACGGCGGCATCTCCTTCTGGTACGCGCAAGGCGGCGTACCCGCCCCGCGCGCGCCGCTGCCCGGACCGGCTACCGCCGACGTCTGCATCGTGGGCGGCGGCTACACCGGCCTGTGGACGGCCTACTACCTCAAGCGGGCCGCGCCCTCGCTGCGGATCACCGTGCTGGAGCAGCACTTCTGCGGCTACGGCGCGTCCGGCCGCAACGGCGGCTGGCTCTACAACGGCATCGCCGGCCGCGACCGCTACGCCCGCCTGCACGGCCACCAGGCCGCCGTCGACCTCCAGCGGGCGATGAACCGGAGCGTCGCCGAGGTGGTCTCGGTTGCCGGGTCCGAAGGGATCGACGCCGACATCCACACCGGCGGCGTCCTGGAGGTCGCCCGCACCCCGGCCCAACTGGCCAGGCTGAACGCCTTCCACGCCGCCGAGGCCGCGTTCGGGGAGCGCGACCGGCTGCTGCTGGACGCCGCCGGGTCCGCCGCCCGGATCGGGGTGCACGGCACCCTCGGCGGCAGCTGGACGCCGCACGGTGCCCGGATCCACCCCGCCAAGCTGGTCCGCGGACTGGCCCGGGTGGTCGAGGGGCTCGGCGTCAAGATCCACGAGGAGACCCCGGTCACCGAACTCGCCCCCGGCCGCGCCGTCACCCCGCACGGCACCGTACGGGCCCGCTACGTGCTGCGCTGCACCGAGGGCTTCACCGCCTCGGTCCACGGGCAGAAGCGCACCTGGCTGCCGATGAACTCCTCGATGATCGTCACCGAGCCGCTCGCGCCGCACGTCTGGGACGCGATCGGCTGGCAGGGCCGCGAACTGCTCGGCGACACCGCCCACGCCTACATGTACGCCCAGCGCACCGCTGACGGGCGGATCGCGCTCGGCGGCCGCGGCATCCCGTACCGGTACGGCTCACGGACCGACAACGACGGCCGCACCCAGGCCGCCACCGTGGTCGCGCTGCGGGACCTGCTGGTGCGCTTCTTCCCCGCCACCGCCGGCGCGGCCATCGAGCACGCCTGGTCCGGAGTGCTCGGCGTGCCCCGGGACTGGTGCGCGAGCGTGGAGCTGGACCGCGCCTCCGGACTCGGCTGGGCCGGCGGCTACGTCGGCAGCGGTGTCACCACCGCCAACCTCGCCGGCCGCACCCTGCGCGACCTGGTGCTGCTCGACTCCGGCGAGGCCGCCGCCACCGAGCTCACCGCGCTGCCCTGGGTCGGCCACCGGGTCCGGCGCTGGGAGCCCGAACCCTTCCGCTGGCTCGGTGTGCACGCCCTGTACGCGGCCTACCGCGGCGCGGACCGGCGGGAGGCCGCCCGGCAGTCCGCCGGGACCGACCCGGTGGCCCGGCTGGCGGACCTGATCTCCGGCCGCCACTGACCGGAGCAGCGGCCCACCCGCTCGGGCGGCTTCACACCGGCGCGGGCATCCGGACCGTGCGGCGCCCGTCGGCGTTGTGCCGCTCCACCCAGTCCTGGAGCGCGGACCGGCAGGCGTGGTCCAGGTGCCGAACCCCGGCCAGGTCGACCTCGATCGGACGCCCGGCCGGCAGCGACTCCAGGGTCTCGAGCAGCCGGGGGAGCCGCAGGAAGGTGGCGTTGCCGGACAGCCGCACCAGGATGGTCGGCGCCGCACCGGCCGGACCGTTGTCCGTCGCGGGCACCTCGGTGACCTCGGTGTGCAGGTGCGAGGTGTCCCACGCGGACTTCAGCACCGCCAGCAACAGCCCGGCCAGCACCCCTTCGAACAGGTTGGTGACCAGGATCGCGACCGCCGTCGCGGCCAGCACCAGCGCCTCGCCGCGGTGCGAACGCCACAGCGGCAGCAGCGACTTCAACGGGATCAGCTTCGCCCCGGCGTGCACCAGCACCCCGGCCAGGGCGGCCACCGGGATCGCGCCGAGCACCTGCGGCAGGAAGGCCGTGAGCAGCAGCAGCCACCCGCCGTGCAGCACCCGGGAGGCCTTGGTCCGGGCGCCCGCCTGGACGTTGGCGGCGCTGCGCACGATCACGGCGGTCATCGGCAGCGCACCGAGCAGGCCGCAGACCGCGTTGCCCGCGCCCTGGGCGATCAGCTCCCGGTCGAAGTCGGTGCGCGGGCCGTCGTGCAGCCGGTCGACGGCGGCCGCGCTGAACAGGCTCTCGGCCGAGGCGATCAGGGCGAAGGCCAGCACCGTGCCGAGCGCCGCCGCGCCCGCCAGGTCCGCGAACTGCCCGGTCCCCGGCGGCCGGACCACCTTCAGCAGGCCGCTCACCCGGATCCGGCCGACCGGCAGGTCGGCGAGCACGGTGACGGCGGTGGCCAGTGCGACCGCGGCCAGCGGCGCGGGAACGGCCCGGACCCGGGCGGGCAGCCGCCGCCACACCACCAGCAGCAGCACCGTCGAGCCGCCCACGGCCGCGGCGGCCAGCGCGGTGGCGTCCCCGGCGGTGTCGGACGCGAGACCCGGCAGGCCGGCCAGGTTGGCCGGGCCCCGGCCGGGTGCCTTCGCCCCCGCCAGGGCGTACAGCTGACCGGCGATCAGGACCAGGCCGATGCCGGCCAGCATGCCCTGCACCACCGAGAGCGAGATGGCCCGGAACCACCGGCCGAGCCGCAAGGCCCCCATCGCGAGCTGGAGCACCCCGGCGGCGAACACCAGCGCGCCGAGCGTCGGCAGCCCGAACTCGGTGACGGCCTCGTACACGAGGACGGTCAGGCCGGCCGCAGGACCGGAGACCTGGAGGCTGCTGCCGGGCAGCAGGCCGGTGACCAGGCCGCCCACGATGCCGGTGACCAGGCCCAGTTCGGCCGGGACACCGGAGGCGACGGCCACCCCCACGCAGAGCGGGAGGGCGACCAGGAAGACGACCAGGGAGGCGGTGAAGTCCTGGCGCAGGGCGGTGGGAGGAACGGGGAGACGACGAACCATCGGATCCTCGCAGTGCGTCAGAGGCTGCGGAATGTGCAGCGTACGATCGGAATGTGCGAGGCGGCGGAGAAATGCTCGATATGTGATGGGATGACATATGCGGGGTGGTGCACCGTGCGCGAAGTGGATTCCGGCGCTCCGGAGGATCACCCCTGGTCGGGCCCGTCGGTGTCGGCCGATCTCCGGCGCGTCGGTGCACGAGCCACCGGTCGGGTTGCGCCGGAGCGTACGGCAGGCGCCAGGACATGACGGATGGTCAGTTCAGGGGCGGGGGCCCGGTCGGCGGGTCGTACCCGTAGCGCTAGGGTTCGAGGGTGAGTCGACACGTCGTTCTGGGATTCGGGCCCGCCGGGGCCGCCACCGCCCGTGCCCTGGCCGAGCAGGGCCACACCGTACGGGTCGTCACCAGGTCGGGCCGCCCGCCGGAGCCCGGCATCGAGCACCTCGCGCTGGACGCCTCGGACCCCGGTCGGCTGACCGAGGCCGTCCGCGGCGCGGACGCGATCTTCAGCTGCGCGGCTCCGCCCTACCCGCGCTGGGTACGCGACTGGCCGCCGCTGGCGTCCTCGGTGTGCGCGGCGGCCGAGGCGAGCGGCGCGGTCCTGGTGATGCTGGGCAACCTCTACGGCTACGGCCCGGTCGACCGGCCGATGACCGAGGACCTGCCCGCGGCGGCGACCGGCCCCAAGGGGCGGGTCCGGGCCGCCGTCTGGGCGCAGGCACTGGACCTGCACCGGGCGGGCCGGATCAGGGCCGTCGAGGTGCGCGCCTCGGACTTCTTCGGGCCGGGGGTGACCGACGGCGGACACCTCGCCGCGCGGGTGGTGCCGCGCCTGCTGCGCGGCAGGGCGGTCACCGTCCTCGGCGACCCACGGGCCCCGCACAGCTGGACCTACCTCCCGGACGTGGCCCGGGCCATGGTGGAGGCGGCGGGCGAGGAGCGGGCCTGGGGACGCGCCTGGCACGTACCGACCGGACCCGCCCACAGCGCGCAGGAGATGGTGGACCGGCTGGCCGCCGAGGCGGGCACCGGGCCCGTCGCCGTACGGGGACTGTCGCCCGCGGTGCTGGCCGCGGCCTCGCTGGTCTCCCCGATGCTCCGCGAACTGCGCGAGGTCCGCTACCAGTTCGACCGGCCGTTCGTGGTGGACACCGCCGCCTACGAGCGGGCGTTCGCGGTCCGGGCCACCCCGCTCGACGAGCAGATCGGCGCGACCGTCCGGTGGTGGTCGCAGCGGCTCGCCGACGCGCGCTGAGCTCAGAGCGCCTTGTGCATGATGTGCAGTCCGACGTAGCCCTCGGTGGGGTGCAGGAAGCCCTCCGGGAGGGTGCCCAGGACCTCGAAGCCGAGGGAGCGGTAGAGCCTGACGGCGTGTTCGTTGCTCGCCACCACCGCGTTGAACTGCATCGCCCGGAAGCCCGCCGTCCGCGCCCAGTCGACCGTGTACTCGCACAGGGCCCGCCCGACGCCCCGGCCGCCGTGTGCGGGGTCGACCATGTAGCTGGCACTGGCGATGTGGGAGCCGTTGCCCTGGTGGTTGCGGTTCATCTTGGCGGTGCCGAGCACGGTGCCGGCCTCGTCGACGGCGACCACCGTCCGGCTCGGGGCGGGCAGCAGCCACCAGTCCCGGCCCTGCTCCTCGTCGAGGTCGACCGGGAAGGTGAAGGTCTCGCCCGCGGCGACGATCCGGTGGAAGAACGGCCAGATGGCGGGCCAGTCCCCGGCGGTGGCTTCTCTGATCAGCATCCGGACAGGATGCACCGTCGTGCCGCGCCGCGCCACCCGCTTTCGCCGGGGCTCCCGGGGCGTGGTCCGGGCGGCCGGCCGGGTGCCCGGCGGGGCCGCGTAGGGTGGCCGGGTGCCGTTCACGTTCAGTCACCCCGCCGCCGTCCTGCCCCTGCTGAACCGGGGCCGGGCCCGCGGCCGCCTGGTCGCATCGGCGCTGCTCATCGGGTCGATGGCACCGGACCTGCCGTACTTCGCGGGCTCCTTCGCGCTCGGTGACGTCACCCACGCCTGGTGGGGCGTGCCGACCGTGGACGTCGCCGTCACGGCGGTGCTGGCCGCGCTCTGGCACCTGGTGCTGCGCGCCCCGCTGGTGGCACTGCTGCCCGCGCGGTGGGCGGGCGCCGCGGAACTGCTGACGGCGCCCCGGGCCGGGCTGCGCCGCCCCGGCGCCGCCGAGGTGCTGTGGTTCGCGCTGTCCGCCGCGATCGGCGCCGGCACTCACGTCGGCTGGGACGCGTTCACCCACCCCCGCCGCTTCGGCACCCGGCTGATCCCGGTCCTGCAGTCCGGCTCGCTGTTCGGCCGCCCGCTGTACACCACGCTCCAGTACGGCTCGTCCGCCGTCGCGATCGTCCTGCTGGCGGGGTACGCGCTGCGCGAGCTGCGCCGGGCCGCCGATGCCGGCGGCCGGCCCTGCGCCGTGGTGCTCGGCCGGGGCGCCCGCCGACTGGTGCTGGCCGGGACGGCGGTGGCCGCGGTGCTCGGCGCCGGGTACCGGATCGACCGCTGGGCGCGCCCGGGCACCGGGCTCTTCGACCTGATCCCGACCGTGGCGTTCGGTTCGATCGCCGGGGTCGGTGCCGCGCTGCTGTGCTACGCCGTGGTGGCCCGTCGGACGGCGGTCACCGGCCCCTGAGGGCCCCGGCTCCTGAGGGCCCGCCCGGCCCGCCCGGCCGCTCAGCGGACGGCGCGGGCGCGGATCCCGTCGAGCAGCAGGGCGAGGCCGTACTCGAAGCGGTGGTCCGGCGTCCGGGCCGCCCAGTGGCCGATGGCCGCCCCGATGGCGGGGTGGTCCGCGGCCTCCTCGGGGGCGGGCACGGGGGTGCGCCGGGTGGTGGCGAGCTGCTGCTCCCGGCTCTGCTCCTCGATGGTGTGGCCGAGCACGCGGATGGTGGTCCGCTGCCCACGGGGTCTTGACAGGTCTATACCAGCGCGGTTGAGTCACCCTCAGCCCGCGCCGGATCCGAACCCGGTAGGCCCGTCCCCCACCCGGGCCCGCGCTTGGGCAGACCTGTCCTCGAACCCGTGCGGCCCCCACCGCACGAAGGGGTGATCACGTGTCAGTCCGTCGTCTTCTGGCCTTCCTGTCCGCCATCGCGGCCGCGATAGCGCTGGCGGTCGTCCTGCCCTCCTCGGCCTCCTCGGCCGTGGCGTGCGCGACCGCCTGGGACTCCGGCGCCGTCTACACCGGTGGTGCCACCGCCTCGTACAACGGGCACAACTGGTCCGCCAAGTGGTGGACCCAGAACGAGACCCCGGGCGGCGCCTCCGGCGTCTGGGCCGACCATGGCGTCTGCGGCGCGGGCGGCGGCACCACCCCGCCGCCCGGCGGCAGTTGCGACTACCCGTCCTGGGTGGCCGGCCGCACCTACACCACCGGCACCGTGGTGCGGTACACCAACGGCGGTCTGTACCGCGCCACCCACGACAACCCGGGCTACGACCCGGTGATCAGCACCTGGTACTGGGAGCCGTACACCTGCTCCGGCGGCTCCACCACCCCGCCGCCGACCCAGAACCCGGGCGGATTCCCGGTCAGCGAGGCCCAGTTCAACCAGATGTTCCCGAACCGGAACTCCTTCTACACCTACAGCGGCCTGACCGCCGCGCTGAGCGCCTACCCCGGGTTCGCGGCCACCGGCAGTGACACGGTCCGCAAGCAGGAGGCGGCCGCGTTCCTCGCCAACGTCAGCCACGAGGCCGGCGGCCTCGTCTACGTGGTCGAGCAGAACACCGCCAACTACCCGCACTACTGCGACACTTCGCAGCCCTACGGCTGCCCGGCCGGCCAGTCCGCGTACTACGGGCGCGGGCCGATCCAGCTGAGCTGGAACTTCAACTACAAGGCCGCCGGCGACGCCCTGGGCATCGACCTGCTGCACAACCCGAACCTGGTGCAGTCCGACTCGGCGGTGGCCTGGAAGACCGGCCTCTGGTACTGGAACACCCAGAGCGGCCCGGGCACCATGACCCCGCACAACGCCATGGTCAACGGCTACGGCTTCGGCGAGACCATCCGCAGCATCAACGGCAGCCTGGAGTGCAACGGCGGCAACCCCGCCCAGGTGCAGAGCCGGATCAACGCGTACCAGAGCTTCACCCAGCTGCTGGGCGTCACCCCGGGCGCCAACCTGAGCTGCTGACAACGGTGTCGACCGGACCGCCGGGCGGGCAGGCCCCGCCCGGCGGTTCCGCGGCGAAGCACCCCCGCCCAACCCGCGTCAGGGCTCAGGGCGTCAGGTGGCAGACCGCCTCGATGTTGTTGCCGTCGGGGTCGCGGACGAACGCGGCGAAGTAGCCCGGGTGGTACTCGGGCCATTCCCGGGGCGGGTGCAGGGCGTCGCCGCCGGCGGCCGTCGCGGCCGTGAAGAATGCCACCACGGCGGCGCGGTCCGGCGCGCGCAGCGCGATGTGCGTCTCCCGGAAACCCTCCCCGGAGGTCTGCGGGCCGAGCCACAGGGTCGGCACCGGCGGCAGGCCGTAGCCCACCGCGCCGTCGAAGTCCATCAGCCGGCGCCCGCCGAGCGGCTCCAGCACCGCGTCGTAGAAGGCGGTGGCGGCGGCCAGGTCGGCGCACTGGATCGAGATGTGATCGAGCATCCGCCCATCCTGGCGCATCCGGGCCCGCGCCGCCGCCCGCGGCGCGGCGGTGGGTAGGGTCGGCTCCGGCGGGGGCCGTGGTGGCCGCGGCCGCGACGGACAGGGGTGGGGCCGATGGCCGGGACATACGTGTTCGACCAGGTGGGGGAGGGCGAGCGGGCGCGGCTCGCCGCCCTGGAGCAGGTCTACGACGGCGCCACCCGGGACCGGATCGCCGCCCTGGGCGATGCCACGGGCTGGCGCTGCCTGGAGGTCGGCTGCGGCGGCGGTTCGATCGCCCGCTGGCTGGCCACCCGGGTGGGGGCCGGTGGGGAGGTGCTGGCGATCGACCTCGACCTGCGGTTCGCCGCCGCCCATGACCGGCCCAACCTGCGGGTGGAGCGGCACGACGTGACGGCCGGTCCGCTGCCGTCCACCGGCTTCGACCTGGTGCACGCCCGCGCCGTGCTGGAGCACCTGCCGCAGCGCGACGAGGTGCTGCGCACCCTGGCCGACGCGCTGGCGCCCGGCGGGGTGCTGATGGTGGAGGACTTCGACATCGACGGTCCGATGGCGGACGCCGTCGCCCGCTACTGGCCGGCCGGCCACGGCGAGGCGGCGGGCCGGCTGATGGCGGCGCTGCGGGCCGCGTTCGGGGCCGCCGGGGTGGACACCGGCTACGGGCGGCGGCTGCCCGCGCAGCTCGCCGCGCTCGGCCTGACCGGCGTCGGCGGGCAGCTGCACGCACCGCTGCTGCCCGGCGGCACGCCGTTCCTCGGCATGACGCTGGACCGGCTGCGGCCCCGGCTGCTGGCCACCGGCCTGATCACCGAGGCCGAACTCGGCACGGCGATCGAGGTGACACAGCACCAGGACCTCCTCCACGTGCCCAACTTCATGGTGACGGCCTGGGGCCGTCGGGCGGGCTGAGCGCCGCCTCCGGCGCCCCGGCCGCCGCCGCCCGGGCGCGGACCTGCCGGGCCTGCTGCCGGGTCAGCTCCAGCACCAGCCGCACCGTCTCCGGGGCCGCCCCGGCGCTGCCCGCCCCGTACGCGGCGTCCGCGGTGTAGGCCGCCCGGACCAGGCGCAGGTGGCGGCCGCGGAAGGCGAGCAGCGTGCGCAGCAGGCCGGTGACGGCGGCGGCGGAGCGGCGCAGCTGCGGCCGGGGCCGCGGCCCGGCGCTCTCCAGTGCCCGGACCAGCAGGGTGGCCACCGTGGGGCGCCCGGTCTGCCGCCGGTGCAGCAGCGTCCACTCGGGCAGCCCGAAGCTGAGCAACTCCTCCTGGAGCGCCAGGTGTTCGGGGTCCGGCCGGTCGCCGGACCAGAGCAGCCGGTCGACCAGGTGGAGCGGGAGGTGGGCGGCGGCCGGCCCGAACCAGGGCCGCCCGCCGACCCGGACGTCCTCCATGTACGGCCGCAGCCGGGCCATGAAGAAGGCGGCCGGGTCCACCGAGCGCGCCACCTCGGCGACGGCGGCGGGCAGCACCGCGAGGTGACGGGCGGCGGCCTCGCAGCCGTCGGCGAACGCGGCGCCGTCCGGCGGCAGCTCGAGTACCCGGGCGAGCTCCAGTGCGGCACGTTCGACCGCGGGGGCGCCGGTGCGGACCGAGTCGATCAGGGTGTGCTCCTCGGGGGCGCCGGTGAACAGCCGCCGCCGGGGCCCGGCCGGGTTCCAGACGCCGTAGTGCAGCACGGTGTCGCGCGGCGCCATGCCGGTGGACCGGCCCAGCCGCAGCAGGACCGGTTCGGCGGCGGGCACGGCGTCCAGCGGTTCGACCCCGTGGCGGCGCAGCGAGCCGAGCAGCATCCCGAGGTCGCGGACCGCCGCCAGCCGGTCGGGGAGTGCGGCGCGGTCGGACCGGGTGTCCCGGGCGGCGGTGGCCAGCCCGTCCAGTGCCCCTGCGAGGGCCACGGTGTCGGCCCGCGCGTTGAGGGCCGGCAGGGCGGCGAGCACGGGGTCCGCCGCCAGCGGGTCGCGCCTCGCCACCGCCGCGCAGAACGCGCTGTCGAGCTCCATCCGCCCCACCTCCCCGCCGGGCATCGTCGCACGGCGGCCGGTGGGTGGCCGTCAGATGGGGTGGCGGAAGGAGGAGTCGGGGGGCCGCGCCGGCGGGCAGCCCCGCGACCGGGAGGAGCTCGCAAGAGGCGTTGGGAAGGGGTAGGGGCCCCC